>NZ_PYCI01000016.1:0-67600 GCF_003015105.1 Chroococcidiopsis sp. CCALA 051
AATTTTCTCAATTTAATTCTGATTGCGGTAGTTTCCTTTTTTATGCTGCTCGACGGTCAACGGCTTTGGAGCCTAATCTTAAAGTCTGTACCGAAAAATCGGCGGGCAAGATTTGAACTTATTGTGAAGCGGAAATTTTCTGGTTTCGTACAAGGTCAACTCATTTTAATGTTATTCTTAACGACTTCTAGCTTTATAGTTTTCTTAGTATTAAATGTACCTTTTCCTTTAATTTTAGCAGCAATTGTAGGGGTATTTGATGCAATTCCTGGGATTGGAGCAACTTTAGGAGTTGGAATTATTTTTCTAATTGTTTTATCTCAAAATGTCTGGCTGGCATTAAAAGTATTAGCTGCTTGTATTATTTTGCAGCAGATTCAAGATAATTTAATTTCTCCTAGAGTGATGCAAGGTTCTTTAAACGTTAATCCAGTCGTCATCTTTTTTGCTTTATTAGTAGGAGCAAGAGTAGCAGGATTATTAGGTGTTTTTCTAGCTATTCCGATTGCTAGCGTGATTGTCAGTTTGTTTGAAATTGATGAAATGAAAGCAGAAGTGTCTTGAATGTCATTGGTCATGGGTCATTTGTCATTTGTGACGAGTTTTTATCGTAGGATGGGCATCGTCCACGCTACCAGTAACATAAAGATTTTTAAACTAGGGGATGTGACAACATGAAACCATACGTCTTTAGATGAAAATCTAATATATAACGGTTTTTTAATGCATCGTTCCCTCACTAGCAAAAATTCCACTTGGTTGCAGAGGTTTCTCGTAGCTATTTTAGTTTTAGGTATATTTTTTCGCTTAATTAACCTCGATCGCAAAGTTTACTGGTTTGACGAAGGCTTTACTTCTTTAAGAGTTGGCGGTTATGTGATTCGAGAAGTCGTACAGCAGACTTTTAACGGGAACATTATTGATGTTAGCGAATTTCGGCAATATTTAAGTCCAAATCACAACCGCAATTGGCTAGATACGATCGAATCGTTAGCAATAGAAGATCCACAACATCCACCACTTTATTATTTAATGTTGCGTCAGTGGATGCAATGGTTTGGTAATTCGGTGACAGCTATCCGCAGTTTGTCGGCTGTTACTAGCTTACTTGTATTTCCTTGCATCTATTGGCTGTGCCGAGAATTATTTCCATTATCGCCCTTAACGGGATGGATGGCGATCGCTCTAGTGGCTATTTCTCCGTTTCACGTCCTCTATGCTCAAGAAGCGCGACAGTATAGTTTATGGACTGTAACAATCTTACTTTCTAGTGCTGCTTTATTACAAGCAAAGCGCTGCTACAGTCGGTTGAATTGGGGAATTTACGCGATCGCGATCGCATCTGCTCTATATACATTTTTATTTTCTGCTTTTGTAGCGATCGCGCACGGAATTTATATATTTGTAAGTGAAAATTCGAGTCGAAGGTGGCGCTGGACAAAAACAGTTCGAGCTTATTTATTTGCGACAAGTATAGCATTAGCAATCTTCACCCCTTGGATCGCGATCGCCATTCATAACTATGGCAGATTGAGAGATTCAACGAACTGGATATCCGCAGCTAAAATATCTGCTTGTCAGCTAGTCTTTTCGTGGGGAAATACGGTAAAACTAATTTTTTTCAATGTCACTAATTTAGACTTTTTAATCTTGCCATTGACTCTGATTTTAGTCGGATATGCAGCCTATTTCACCTATCGGTTTTCCGAACGTAAAGTTTGGTTGTTTCTGTTCACTCTATTTGGAGGTACAGCCTTATGTCTGGCAATTCCAGACTTTATCACTCAGGGACAAAGAACGCTACAAGCTCGATTTTTAATTCCCTGCTATCTCAGTATTCAAATTGCTGTTGCTTATCTTTTTACTACTAAAATTGCTTCCCCCCATTTTCCTCAATGGCAAAGAAAAATGTGGTTATGGATAGCGATCGCTGTCTTCACAGGTGGGATATTTTCTTCTACTAAAATTGCTTACTCAGAAACTGCATGGAATAAAGGTAAAAATCAAAACGATCTTGAAATTGCTCGAATTATCAATCAGGCTGCTCGTCCGCTAGTCGTTGTCAGTAATTATCAATCTCTGTACGATTGTAATGCTACTTATTTATTTTCTTTTAGCCATTTTCTAAATCCAAACGTTAAGCTTTTGCTAGTCAATCAAAAAAATATTGAAATCAATGCAGATCAATTCAGTAATGTATTTTTATATAATCCCTGCGGTTTGACAGATTTTAAATCTAGCTTTGCCAGGGAGTTTTTAGCGCTGATAGCTCAGCTTAAAACAGAGCAAAATTATATAATAGAGCCAATAAATGTCGAACAGTCTAATGTTATTTGGTCATTAAAATCCGTGCAACGAACTATAGAGGGCGCACAGCCGTGCGCCCCCTACAAATGTATTTTACCTGCATAAGAAACGCTATAATTATAGCCTAGCCCTTCTTAAAAGATTCAGCCCCTAGATTTGACTTTTAACCTTGTAATCTGTCCTCAAAACTTCCGAATAGCCAGTTGTTAATTTTGCTGTATTGATTGTCTGTTGTTTTGTAGTTTTTGGCATGTTGAAAAAAAAGTTTGTGAAAAGCCTAAAGCAGTAAATAGGAATTAGCAAAACCCAGAAAATAGTTGCTACAATTAAAATTGTAAAAGCTAAAAATCTATCTTCCACTGAAGGATTGGGCTGGCGATGAAAGAAGGTCATCCAATTCATCAAAAAGTAGCAACTGCCAGCTAAGAAAATGCAAATTGATGCTGCAATGATAGTGTTCATGCCAAATTTCACGGTTTTAGGTTAAACAGCGGTCACAAATAGTTCTTGAGATTTGCTATTTTGACGGTCATGCGTCATTTGCTAATTGCTCATATATTTCTCATCAGGGCTTTTCAGCTTAAATGAGACGTTAGACTTAGCAATCTGAGATAACTTGAAAATCGCTAGCAATCGCGTTATTGAATACACGTCATCGGCTTTTTATATTGTTTTTATTATTACTAACAACAATCGAGCGATAACTCTCCTTGCAAACAGTTTATGACAGATGAAGTTGCGATCGACTCAAATTAACTTCAAATTAACTATTTTATGATTTGGCAGCAACCGCAAATTTGCCGATCGGTGAAATTATCTATATTTGTAATCGGGTGAAATTACGGAAAATCTAAAATTTTTAGAAAGATTGCTGAAAATTGACATGTGTGAACTCAGGGAATAACCGTAAGGGAGCAGAAAGATAGAAATACTCGCTACTCCTTCACGAAAACCCTCATTGCTTTAGGCTATTGACACAGTATGGAAAGGATAGTTGTCTGACCGATGGTAGGGCGATCGCGTCAATGTAAAGTGACTTTGGATCGAATCGGTAAGAGTAAAGAAATTTAATAATTGTTCCGCACCTTGCCGAGGATTCCAACCACATTGAAAATCAGGGAAAAACTGATGAATCTTGTCAAAAGTCATAAATAGACCGCGATCGCCAAAACCATGATGCCCAAAGCTAAAATTCTCAACTTGAAAAACTTCTGCTACCATAGCAGCAATTTCTATCAGTTGATAGTTATGATTTGTATCACCAACATTAAAAATTTGTTGATGAACGAGAGGACGCGGTGCTTGGAGAATGCAATTGATAATTTGGCAGATATCTAGAACGTGGACGACAGGACACCAAGATAGACCCTTGCCAGGAATATTAATCTTGTTAGCCGTCCAAGCTAATCCTGCCATATTGTTGAGAACGACATCGAAACGAATGCGGGGAGAAGCACCGAAAGCTATTGCCGGACGGAGAATTGTCGGCGAGAATTCTGCCGAGGCGATCGTCAATAGATCGCTTTCAATCGCAGCTTTATAAGTAGCAGAAGGAGTTTGAGGACGAACGGGAGATTCTTCCGTGACATATTCTTCCTCACCCGCACCATAAACGCTACAGGACGACAAATAAATAAAGCGACTGACTCCAGTAGCTTTGGCTAAGTTTGCCAAGTGCATAGCATCTCTGTAGTGGATGTTACAGGCGATTTGCGGATGCAAGGCTGGATTCCCGCAGATTTCTCCCGTATGTATGACTGCGTCAAAATTTTGCAAGTCGGTGACTGCCAGCTCAATCAAAGATAAGGCAGCGCCACCGTTCGCTTGACTGACGCTAATCACCTCATGACCTTGTTGTGTGAAGCAGGCAACAACAAGGGAACCTACATATCCTTCAGGATCGGTAACGAGTATTTTCATGGTTTTCCGATAGCACCCTTGAATATCAGTTGTCAGTTGTCGTAGGGGCGGGTTTAACAAATAGATAGACAACTCAGGCAGTTTTTCTTCAGTCAAAACCCGCCCGTACAGTCGTAGTCGCAAATCACAACTAATTCCGAATTCCGAATTCCGAATTCCGAATTCTCCTTTACACTGCTACAGGAGATTTTGCGGTTGGCTGAATGCCGAAATACGCTTCTTGTTCTGCCCGTAATTGGTCGCACAGTCTACCTGTGGGGAGTTCTACATCGTCGTAAGTGAGAACTTTATCTTTTGGCAGATCTCGCTTCAAGCGACAACCAACAGCCAAACCCATCGGTAAAAGATTTTGCGATCGCACCACGTCGGCATTTTCGCATTGTCCGTAAGTCATGTACTCGCCAATGCCATCGAGAGTTTCTCCAGCTTTGAGGTCGATCTTGGCAGTGGTAACAACTTCGACTACAGCACCAGCAATCGGAGCCATAACAGGATCTTGACATAAAACCGCCCGCGCTACTGACAAGGGAACTTCAAAGTGGCAGAGATGGTAGGGAGTGTAAAAACTGTAGAGAGGACCTTCACCCAACTTGTAGAGATTGAGATAGTGTCTCTGTTTTGGGTCGTCGTGGGTTCCAAAGACATATACCCCTGGACCAGGTTTAGCACCAACGGCATAATCGACAATCCCACCTAATGCTTTTAATTGGTCAAGATCGTATTTATTGGTCATTTCGTCTACATGACCGTCATGATAGTAGCCCAACATCCCGCGCTTGGCAACTTGCATACCTGTAGCATTAGCCACGATCGCCTGCTCGAAAGAAATCTTGGTTCCGTCAGCAAAACTCGTTACCATACAAGGGTTTTGTCCCCAACGCTGAGCAAAACCAGCTTGGGTGGTAGGATTGCGGTAAGGATCTTGCAGTCCTTTAATGTTGCCGCAGACGAGCGGAGTTAAACCGATACTCTTGACAAAACGGTAAAGATTCATCTGCACGCCTGGTTGGTCGCCATCGCAAGCAGATAAGATAACCCCAGCGCGATCGGCATAGACTTTGAGGATAGGACCGATCGTCCCGTCGAGTTCCGCATTCATCATAATTACATGCTTGCGGTGGGCGATCGCCTTCATGACGACATGCGCCCCAAATTCTACCGCGCCCGTGACTTCAATCAAAGCATCAATGCCCGTAGCTTGACACAACAGCATTGCGTCATCTGTGACGGCATACTGTCCGGCGGCGATCGCTGCTTCTAAGCCAGATACAGTCTGGACGGCTTTTGCGTCATCTATTCCCGCTTCCCGATAAGCACGCATGGCTTTATCGACATCGCGGTTAAAAATCGCCACCAGTTCCATACCTGGGACGGAATTGATAATTTGGTTGGCAATACCTCGTCCCATAAAGCCAGCACCAATCATCCCCACCCGAACGGGGTTACCTGCTTCTGCCCGTGCTTGTAAAGCGCGATCGACAATGATCATGATGTATGTTCCTTAAGTCAGTTATCAGTTATCAGTTGTTGTAGGGGCGGGTTGAGCCAATCGATGAACGACTGAGATAGTTAGTCTTCGGTCAAAACCCGCCCGTACCAGTAGGGGTGGGTTGAGCGACAAGACTCACACTCACAGCGGTAAATTTTTGCTCATAGCGGTTTTCAATTGGATGCAATACACGTCTGGTAGGGGCGCACAGCTGTGCGCCCCTACAAATGTCATCCACACAATCGAGAATTGCTATCAAAACCCGCCCTTGCAGTAATGTAAAGGAATATTTTCATAGTATTTCTACAGGAGATTTTGGCATTCCGGTCTTACATGAAATTGCATTATAGTTATCGTTTACACGTCTCTAACATAGACAGGAGTTACGCACTTGAAGTTACAGATCTCGACGATCCCTCCTAACCTCCCTTAAAAAAGGAGGAATAAAGCCCCCTTTTTAAGGCAATACGGTTCAGTTAACCGCGATCGCTCCTCGAAGATCCAAACTTGTCCTCCTTAAAAAGGAGGGAATCATCGCCCCCCAATTTATCGGGGGGTTGGGGGGATCGTCTTATCTGAACCGTATTGCTTTTTAAGGGGGTTGGGGGAGCGACTGCGTAACTCCTGATAGATTGAAAGTGGTTTTTGGTTTATGGTTCCCAGGCAGTGTAGCTTTAATGATGAAATACAAAAAAAGGAGCAAAAAGCCCCTCCTGTAAGAGTTTTACTCAGCGATCGCCTCAATTACGCCACTATACTAATTTGAGTTGGACTGAGGTTAGGCAAGCCACTGAACTGAGCGATGGTGACAGCTGAGTTCACTCCAATACCATCCGCATCAAAACTCAATATGCCCGTAGCGGTATCGTATAAAAAGTTAGCATTATTGCCGAGAGATTGGGGATTATTGCCACTAACAAACGTACCAGTAGCAGCAGCAGTTAAACTTAACATTGCCCCAGCTGTTAAACCACCACCGAAACCGCTAGCAGAGAATTGAATTAAATCGTCGGTGGCGTTAAAGTCAGTAATCGTATCGCCGCCATCTGTATAGGAGCGATACACGAAAACATCTCTCCCACCGCCACCAGTTAGCACATCCGCCCCAGCGTCACCCGCGATCGCATTTCCCACCGCATTCCCGATCAGCGTGTCATTGTAGCTAGAGCCGTCAATGTATTCGATATCAACGAGCGTGTCGCGATCGACCGCGAACGTGCCTTGGCTGATACCTAAATCTTGTAGGGCTTCGTACCATAAACTAGCAATCTTACTGTAACCCGTCGTTGTGGGATGCAGCCCGTTATCATCTGGTGGTCTAGAAATATCGTCCGTCGTCAGAGAACTCATATCGACGAACTTAACTTTTTTGCCCTCTGCTAGCTTTTGCTCTACAATCCCAGGAATGGCTGCATTATACTCCGCTATCTTTTGTACCCGTTCCTGATTGTTAGCTGGTGGAATGGTGGCTACAAATACATAAGTATCTGGGGAATACTGGACGATTTTGTCAATTAAATTGCTCAGTTCTTGGGACATTTGCCCTACAGAATCTCCGTAGGTGTCATTTGTGCCAATTGTTAATAGAACAACATCTGGTTGGGCAGTATTCAGCCACTCATTAACTTTGCCGTCGATCTGGTCAATCGTCCAGCCACCATGTCCTTCATGGTCTTTATCGCGGAGAGTTGTAGGTCCATTAGACAGGGAACCAACAAAATCTATACTAATTCCATTAGCCTGCAATAACTCCGACAACTTCAGGCGATAGCCGCCTGAATCAGGATTGACATCACTGACAAAACCATAAGTAATTGAGTCACCCAGGGGCATTAACTTGGCTGTGCGCGTCGCTATGCCTGCATTGAGGTCAACAGTAACACCACTGGTAGCGTTGAAATAACTAACCGTGTCGATCCCCGCGCCACCATCTAAAGCGTCTTTGCCCGTACCACCAATTAAAATGTCATTGCCAGTTCCTCCAACCAGCGTGTCATCGCCTTCCCAGCCATAGATGATACTGTCCTGGGCATTGCCTTGTAAATTGTCAGCAGTTTTAGTACCAAATATTTCCGGCAAAACTCTACTCCCCACACTAACTGGTTGACTGTTCTATCCGCACAATTACACCTATAGATAGATGTAACAGCTAGATAGCTACAGAATCAACACGGCGAAGAGTATTTCCGCACCTTATGCTTTAGTTTTACCGAAATTAAGCAATAATTTGGATTTGCTGCCAATTCAAACTAGGTAAGCTCCTGAGTCTGGCTATGGTAATAGCTGCATCAATCCCAACTCCATCTTGGTCAAAACTCAGGATGCCCGTGGCAGTATTGTAGAGAAAGTTGGCGCTTGTACCCAGAGCGAAGGGATTATCGCTACTGACAAAAACACCTGTTGCTGCTTCTGTCAAGCTCAAAGGCGTACCTGCAATTAAGCCACCACCAAAATTAGCAGCAGAGAATTGAAAAAAGTCATCTGTACCAAAATCGGTAATGGTGTCGCTACCATGATGAGACGAGCGATAGATAAAGGTATCTATACCCCCACCTCCAGTCAGAATATCCCTACTTGCACCACCTTCTAGGACGTTATTACTAACATTACCTAATAATTTATCCCTATAAGCCGTACCAATAACGTTTTCGACACTGCTTATGGTGTCGCGCTCCACGATCGCGTCATACCATTTATTCCCAATTTTTTTGTAGCCTTGAGAACTGGGGTGAACGCCATCTGACCCGAGATCGTCAATGGTTAAACTACCCTCTGCATCTACAAAAGCGACTTTTTTACCTTGGCTAACTTTATTGTTAACCAGTTGGGGAAGCAGAGCGTTAAAGTCTTCAGCGTTTTCTGCTGCTTCTGGTTTTACACCTTTAGATCCATTTGGATCGATCGGTGCAATGGAGGAAACAAAAATCTGCGTGTTGGGTGACTGTTGCGCAATGCGATCGATCAGGCGGCTCAGATCGCCATACATTTCATTGACAGAACTCGATCCCGTATCGTTCGTGCCAATCGTTAGTAGTATGATGTGCGGCTGATAGGTTTTGAGTATACCCGTGTCGAGTAAAGCAGAAATCTCATCAGTCGTCCACCCGCCATGTCCCTCATGGTCTTTATCGCCAAGACTAGTAGATCCATTGGATAGCGAACCCACAAAATCTATGCTCAAACCATCCGCGACAAAATTTTGCCATAACTGAATTCGGTAGGCTCCTGGAGTCGGTTCGACACTGTGTCCGCCTGCGGTCTTGGAATCGCCAAGAGGCATAATTCTCGGCGTTCCTGACGTTCCATATATCGGTGCTAAAATAACACCTCGATTGAGATCGGCTACAATCCCCCTGGTGGATTGGCTGTAGTCTACGGTATCGATACCGTCACCGCCAATCAGACGATCTTTTCCCTTACCTCCGATGAGAATATCGTTACCTGCTCCACCATCAATAGTATCGTCACCCCCAGCTCCATTGATGATGTCATTTTGGCGATCGCCACGCAAAGTTTCGGTAGCTTCAGTACCGTTAATCGCGCTCAACTCTAGACTCCTACACTCACGGGTTCTAATAGTAAAGACCAAGTTGCATCCTTAGGCGAAATCTCGGTCACAGGTAAGCGCCACTCAATCGCCAGCGCCGGATCGTTGTAGCGCAGTCCTTTTTCGTAACCTGGAGTGTAAAATTCGCTCACTTGATACACGACTTCAGTATTAGGCGTGAGGGTCTGATAGCCATGAGCAAACAAATCCGGTACGTATAAAGCTCTGCGATTCTCTGCCGAGAGTTCTACGCCAATATGTGACAAATATGTCGGAGAATCAGGACGCATATCGATAATTACGTCGTAAATTGCACCTTGAGTACACCGGACTAACTTAGTTTCTGTAGCTGGGGGAGTTTGATAGTGCATCCCCCTGAGCGTGCCTTTTTTGTGGTTAAAAGACAAATTACACTGAGCGACAGTTGGCTTTAATCCGTGGTCGATAAATTCCTTCATGCAAAAAGTTCGAGCAAAGAAACCTCTGCTATCAACTCGCTCGTCTAAGTCAATAATGAATGCGCCTTTGAGTTTTGTTTCGATAAATTTCATGAATTTCTCCAAAAAAATTGCAATGAATGTCTATAACTAAACCCGAACTCTCCGTCCTCATCTTGAGATTTAAAGCAGTGCTTTATCTCTACAATTTGTTGTCAGCATCATGTCGTTGAGAAATTACCTTAGCAGGTACACCCACTGCCACAGAGTAAGGTGGAATATCTTTAGTTACCACAGCTCCTGCTCCAATGACACTTCCTCTACCAATGGTTACTCCATCAACAACTCTGACTCCACTACCCAGCCAGCAATCATCCTCAATGACAATTCCCTTTTCTTTGTAAATAATTCCTTGTCCTCTGATGGGACGAGTGCAATCCGAAAAATTATGATTGCCAGCATAAATTCCGCCATGAGAAGCAATCAAACAGTTGTTGCCAATGCTGATAGATTTACCAGACAAACAGGTATAGGGACCGATGTGAGTATTTGCGCCAATCTCAATCGTACCCATACGATGAACTTTGATATCAACTCCACGTTCAATTAATGTCCCATCTCCGATCCGAATTCTGCTGTTGTGAGCGGAGCTTTTTAAGCGAACGCCAGACTCAAGGGTAACCGAATCTCCAATCCAGATTTTGCTCGTTTTCCCGACGTTTTTTAAGATAACTCCAGACTCAAGCGTAGTTCTGTTTCCAATTTCGATTCCATGAGGACGTAGAAGTTGAACGCCTCGATGAATTTGAGCAGATGTACCTAATCGCGCAAAAATAGTGCGATAGATCGGCATTTTTAAGATCGAAAATGGAATCCATTCTATTAATTTAGTTGCTAAAGCTTCTTTCCTATAGAGCCACTTTGAAAAAGACAGATCGTTGACGAAATCCATGATGCTGTATCTCTCTACTGAGTTCTAGTTTGCCTATTTTTCCCATCCAATCTTTCACCATTGAAATTTTTCGTTGCCTGACAGCGCATTTATGATTGGAATAGCTAGTGAGAAATTCTATAACTTTGCTTCAAGATACTACATAACTCTTTAATTTTAGGCAAAGAAGCATTGACAAACGAACACTTAATTTAATTAAGTGCAGCCCGACCAGTTGTTAATTCTCCACTTTCAGAATTTTGAGTTTCTTTCGGTGACAACTTAGGAGTAGCCTTGCTTAATACCTGTTTCAAGACTTCTTGATACCGCACAGCATTGAATGTGTTTGTAACTTTTTGACGACTCTGTTCCCAGTCCACAGGATAAGCTACACCGTGAATAATATTTAAAATTGACATGACAATAGAGTCAGCCGAAGGTTCGCACGTCCAAAAGTCTACTTCAGGGTCAAAAAATTCGGTCAAGGCAGGAGCATTCATAGTTAAAATTGGAAGTCTCATAGCAAGAGCTTCATTCAATTTATTTGGGAGAGCATGGCGTGCTGCATCTCCATCTCCGAAGATACCTAATGCTAGATCGCAGTTCTCGACTAAATATTTAGGTAAAGAGCCATCAGCAAAGTTGAGATCTTTTCTGAGAAAAACACAATCTCCAAGATTGGCTTGCTGAATCTTCTCAGCATAAGTGGAAAAAATAGGTCGATCTACACCAAATAAATTGCAAGTAAACTTAACTTCTTTTTCCTTTAAAGTTTGCATTGCTTGCAAAATTTTGTCTATGCCGTGCAGTGGAATAAACGTTCCCCACCAGCAAATTCTAAGTACGCCATCCTGCATAAAACTTCTTTGATGCAGTAGCGTGGTAGAAGTATTGCAGTTAGGAGCGATAAAAACCTTACTGCGATCGACCTGAATGTCGAGTAGTTTTTCCCAATATACTAATTCGTAATCGGCGCTATGGATCAAATAATCCGATTTAGTAAGAGCCAAAATATCGAGTTCCTTAAAGGTTTTGGCTCTTCGATCGTCAACTTCAATCATCTTGTATTCTTTTACATAATTGTCGTAAAGCGAGATATGCATTTCTACGATTAATTTTTTACGCAGCAGCTTAGCAACCCAAAGAACATTTTTGATATAAATGGTATTTTTGGGCAGCAAATATATCGCATCGGCAAAGATAGCCTTAACAAAAAAGTCGATCCAAGAAAATAGAGTTAAGAACTTGTTGCTCGTCCAATAAAAGTCGGGATTAAATTGAGCAATACAATATTGCGATCGCTGAAGCAGATCGATTAAGACCTTAGAACGATAATTGACCGGAAAAGATTTTCCATATAGTAGAATTTTGATTGCCCTTGTGTTAGTTGACACAGTTGTTTCAGTCCTGAGTTGAAATAGAGTGTAGGGTGTGAGGACAAGTCGCTCTTTCGCAAGTCGCAAGTCGCAATTAATTGATAACTGATAACTGTTAGCTAACCACCACCAATTACCAATTACCAATTACCAATTACCAAAATCTGGTGTTAGCTCATCTGACTGACTTCATGTTGCATTTGGTGATACTTCCAGAGATTGCCGCGCTGTTGCAGCAACTCTTGATAAGTTCCTTGTTCGAGAATTCGTCCTTGTTCTAGCACGACAACCTTATCGGCGCGAACGATAGTAGAAAGCCTGTGAGCGATCGCAATCACCGTGCGCCCTTGAGATAGCTTTTCTAATGATTCTTGAATCAGCCGCTCGGAAACGGAGTCTAAAGCACTTGTCGCCTCATCTAAAATCAAAATATCTGGGTCGCGTAACAAGGCACGGGCGATCGCCAATCGCTGGCGCTGACCTCCAGATAATCGTACTCCCCGTTCTCCCAATTGAGTATCAAAGCCTTCAGGTAGTTTATGGATAAATTCCAGTGCGTTAGCGAGTCGAGCCGCTTCCCAAACCGCTTCTTCATCTACTTCTTCTAAAGCGTAGGCAATATTGTCTCGCACGGAAGCATTGAAAATAAATGTATCCTGACTGACTACAGCTAGCTTGCGACGCAGCGATTTAATATCATATTCTTTCAAGTCAATGCCATCAATGAAAACTTGCCCTTGAGTTGGGTCGTAAAATCGCGGAATTAAATCTGCCAACGTCGTTTTGCCAGCACCAGAAGATCCAACTAATGCCGTCATCTCACCACGGTTAATTGTCAGCTTGATGTTATGCAATACTGAATGTTGCTTGTCGTACCCAAAATCTACAGACACAAACTCAATTGCTCGCTGTAACTTGGAAAACTGAAGTTTGCCATTGCGTAAATAGGTTTTGTTATCAGTCCGCAATAGCTCTTTAATATTGCTGAACGATCCCTGAAAACTACTGAACTTCGCCCTGGCTCCATCTAATTGACGGCGAATTGGCATTAGACGTAACAAGACAAACAGAAATGTCAGCAAACCTGCTGGTTGCAGTTGTCCGTTTGGGATTAAGACAGCAAATGCTAAGAACAAAATGCCAAACAGGATAAAAGTAGCTATCCCTTCCGAGACAGGTTCTACTAATGCTTGGGCAGCTCTAGATTTAGTACTAGCTTGCAATAGTTGCAAACTCGCATCGTGAAATCGCTTGCGCTCGAAGTCTTGGGCAGCGAAAGCTTGAACGGTGCGAATTCCATTGATAAATTCCAACGCTACTGAAACATACCAGCGTCGAGCCTTTGTGGTAGCAAAACTCGCTTCTCGGATCTGCCCTAATAGACTGGTTATCCCCACCGATAGTAAGCCGAACAGCATGGCTGTAATTGCCGTCAGCTGCCAGGACAGCATGAACATGGAGATCGTATATGCGATGAGAGTCGAACCCCGCGTGAAAAAAGTAGCCAGGACATCAAAAGCCAGCGTAATTTGATTGACTTCGCTCGTCAGGCTGTTAACTAAATTTCCCGCACGGGTCTTGGTGAAAAAACTCAAGCTGAGTGCTTGCAACTGCTCGAAAACTTGCAAGCTTAACCGATATCCTAAAGTATACTGAGCCGTAAAAACGTAAAGCCGTCCTAAGTAGGTCAAGCCCAACCGCAGTAGAGTTGTGAGCAGAACTAAAGCAGACGAGCGGAAGAGTCGCTCGCTAGTAGAAGCATTGACCGCTAAAATCCACACATCAAACCAGCCCACCCCAGTTTGAATTGGTTTGGCGTTGGGATTGAGTACGCTATGTAAGACAGCTAAGATAAACCCAACTCCAAAGCCCTCCAATACTGCCGCTGACAAGGTGAAAACTGCTGCCAGAATTGCAATTTGTCGAAAGTGCTTGAACTCGCGCAGGATAAAATAATATTCTTTCCAAAAGCTCGTAGCTACTAGAAAATTGCGAACTGGCGTGGGAAGTTTGATGTGCATGTGCTTTCTAGATATAAGTCAGAAGTCAAAAGTCAAGATGGTAATGGGTAATTGGTAATGGGTAATTGGTAATGGGTAATTGGTAATTGGTAGTTGTGCGTGGTGCGTGCTTCAATTGCGACTGCGAAAGAGCGACTTGCGACTTGATAGCTGCTCCCTGCTATTTAGCTATTAGCCAATTAGAAAAAAGCCTACGTAGTTTATTCAAACCATGCTGCGGCTGAGCAAGATAAAGGGTTGTATGGTAAACAAAGCTCACCATGCCGCGTTCGTCTGCCCAACGAGCGTGTAATTCCTGCAAATCCACAAGTAGTTGTCGATGCGCTGCTCCCTCTTGAGGGACAAATGATTTACTGAGCGCGTAACCGACTGTCCCCACCAAATCTAACTCGTGCTTGTAAGTAAAAGTATGGCGACGGACGCGCCCGAAATGCGAACTCGACATCAAGATCCGAGCGACTGAGTTTTGCGGCTTGGTCGTTGGTAGCTCGCTCATTGATGCTTTCACGAGGCGATCGAACTCTACAGAAAATTCGTCATCTGCTGCTCGTTGATTCCAAGCGATCGCCAGTCGTCCAGATGGTTTGAGAATGCGGTGAAACTCTGCTAGGGTTGGCTGAGGATTAAACCAGTGAAAAGCCTGAAAAGATGTAATTAGATCGACCGATGCGGTTGGGAGATGAGTTTGTTCGGCGCTAGCATCGCAGAATTTCACCAAAGGATGATTTTGGGCGGCGGTTCGCATTGAAGTATTCGGCTCGATCGCCCAGACGTGGATACCGCGCTCTGCTAGCAACCGCGAGGCTATACCCGTACCAGCTCCAACATCTGCTGCTGCTAGCTGCGATGGTTCACCCAGTTCTCTCAAAATAGTATCGATGACGTTGGGTGGGTAAGTCGGTCGATACTTGGCATAATCTACTCCGCGCTCGGAAAATGCGCTGAGTGGATCGATCTCGTAATATGCTGAATTATTTGCAATCGTCATGAAATTGCTTAGTTTGTAAAAATGTAGTTGTATTTGTTGTTCGCTACTGGACGTGCAACAACTGCTCGTTGCCTATGGCGATCGCATCTAGTTTCATCACATGTTTAATCCGATCTGCCAGTCGCATTGCTAAAGCAACAATAGTCAGAGTTGGATTGGCAGCACCCCCAGTAGGAAAAACAGAACTGCCTGCGACGTACAAATTAGCAATGCCATGAATACAGCAGTTTTCATCGACCACACCTTGTTTGGGATCGACGTGCATTCGCGTTGTTCCCATGTGATGCATTCCACCGTAGTACTTGGGTTTAGTACGTCCGGTCAGTTCGCGCCATGACTGAAACTGACCGAGATCGGCTTGAGCAATTTCTGCTCTAAGGATTTCTTCTACCTGCAAGTTGCTCTGATTTTCTAGCTCGCTCGAATGCCAGCGGATGTGTTGTATTCTTCTGAGTCCCAGGCGATCGCGTTCCTCGCCTAGCGTGACTCGAATGTCTGGATTCGGTATTTGCTCCGTAGCAGCCCAAACTTCAAACGCACCAAATCTTTTTTCATTATTTTGAAAGTACGACCAACCGCCCTCGCTAATGCTATAGGGCGTTTCTTCGATATTAAAAGTGCGTCTATAAATATGAGACTTGATTTCATCTATACCATCAATTGCTACTTGCAAATGCGATCGCGCCTCTGGTACTTTGCCCCGTCGTATTGATGAGAGAAAAGTTTTCAGAGACTTGACAGCAGGTGACTCGTATGATAAAGATTTCGGTACGATAATTAGACTCGTATTTAATAATTGCTGCTGGCGCATCACTGCGTCTGTCAGACTCAGTTTGCCCATAACTAAAATGTTATTTGCCCAGCGGAGATCGTATAATGCTGTTGAATTAAATAACTGTCGATCTTTCGGTCGAAACACGCCAATTTGAAAAATTGGATGTTCCATAAAAAATCTGCCAACCAGATCGTTTTGGTTGCCTAATCCAACATTTTGAGTCTTGTTTGACAGCAGCAACAAGCGAGCATTTTCAATTCCACCCGTGGCAAGAACGAAGATTTTGGCGGCTACCCAAAATTGATTTCCCGACAAACAAGCGACTCGAACGCGAGTTATCGCTTTAGCCGTATCGTTAGTTTCAATCTCGACAACATTCGCATTGAGATAAGTTGTAATGTTTGGCGATCGCGCAATTTCGCTTTTGAGTTCGTGCGTGAAGACGTTGCGCGGTCCAAACTGATACATGGTCGTTTCAAGTCGCCCCTCAGCTAAAGGTAGCCGTGGAGTGCGATCGTCTTCCCAGTCTTCTGCATGGTAAGCGAAGGGTCGCAGTCGGCACAGGTGTTGAGCGCGTTCGTAAAACGGATCGAGGTGAGATTTATCAAACGACCAGCCACTATATGGCAACCAATTTCGCTGTTCAAAATCGATTTTGTCTAGCGGCAGCAGTCTGACGCTGTAGTGGTTTTCTCCGGTGCGATCTCTCCAGCGGTTAGCAGTGCCACCAAACTGACGACAGCGAGACCTGTCAAGCTTTTGTTTAATTTCTTCAACTATTCTGCCCTGGGAGAGAGACTGCGTGGCTTCATCCAACTCGGTTCCCCCGCTTTCGAGCAAACAAACGCGAAAGTTTTGCGATCGCAACTCATGTGCCAGCGTAGTTCCAGCGGGACCAGTACCGATGATGCAAACTTCGCTGTCAATGACTGTATCTTCTGGTAATGTCCTAGCATCAACAAACATAATAAATTTGGCGAATCAAATTCGCGGCTACACAGACAAAACCCGCCATGCGGGTTGAATATCTTCTAATTGCTGGGGCTGGGTACGAGATTTGACTCTGCTAAACTACTGCGCAGTTTCACGACACGGGCAGGCACGCCCAAAGCGATCGCGCCTTCCGGTATATCTTGCGTCACAACTGCACCAGCACCAATGACAGCACCCTTACCAATGCGTACCCCATCTAGGACGATGACCCCAAAGCCTAACCAGACATCATCTTCGATCGCGATACCTCCTTTGGTTTGTAAAGGTTGCTTCGCGATCGGCAGATCTGGTGCGATCGCATGATCGTAGGGATAGAAAGCACAATTGGGGGCAATCAAGACATTGCTGCCAATTTGAATTGCTGACTTGTAGGCTGAAAACTGGCAGCGGGGTTGAACGGATGTATTCTCTCCGATTTGCAAACTGCCACCATTCCCCGTCTGAATGCAAATATCCTGATGCAGGCGCACCCGATCGCCTAACTGAACTGAACCACTATTGCGATCCTCAAAAATCAAAACGCGATCGCTAATAAAAACGTTAGCGCCGAGTTTTAATTGGGAGTGATACACGGTGGCACTAGGCGCGATATATCCTTTTGAGTTGTATTGAGCTAAACGACGACGCTCGTAGTAAGGTGGAATGAACCAGGTAGCAAGCCAAGTAGCAAATCGCCCAAAATAGCCTAATCCAGCAAATTTCATCCAAAAGCGCGACCAGATAGTTACAAGAAAGCTGAGTAATTTATCTGGTTGTCTTATTTTGCCAATTTGAGTCCAGATATTTTGAGTTAAACTGCGATCCATATATTCAGTCACAACTGTTACTCTTTTGAATACGTTCGGGTGCAAGTGGAGAATTATTTAAGGCTTGAGCGTCAAGCAAATCTAATATTTCACTATCTATCTCGGCATCAAATTTTCTGGCAAAATGAAAATTACCGTTGGTGACGATCGGATAATCTTTAACAGTTAGCAACCTAGCATAACCGCCAAGTTCTAGAGGATAGTCATGATAACGCTTGTCATCATTACAAAGATTGAACTGCTGACTATTGACTAACACAGTTTGAACTAGAGATTCTTCAGGACCGATCGTTCTTTTGTAATACCTCAATATGTCAGGATGTTCGTTCAAGTAGTTCATTAAAAACTTGATACAGGCTTGAGAAAGAGTATTCCAGTGCCATCCTCTGTAACATTTAAAATTGCGATTGAACGGAGTTTTTGTTTTCAGTCCGATCATAGAGTATCGCCATTTTACAATCAGCGGTGTGTAGTGTTCAATTTTTCCAGAATACTTTCTTAGTAGCCAAGCGGCTGATTCTGGAAGTTGGATATACTGATTGAAAAATCGCTGAATACTCTTCTCATTCCAAGCGGACTTTTCTGCCAGCGGATCGTAATAGCGGATAAAGCCATCGTATTCAGTTTGAGCCAGAAACTCCTCAGTTTTAGATATGGGTTGAGTTGGGTAATCTTGACCGGAAAGACAAACTAACCAATCAAAATCAGATTTACGAGCGAGTAACCAATTAATTGCATCTAAATAAATTTCTAAAATTGAGGAATTACCTCTTGCAGCCGATTTATTTCTTTTGATTATCTCAACTTCCGAGTAATTACCTACATCTCTTATATCTAAGTTAGACACACTAAAGTCATGATTAACCAAGATTATAGAGTTAGGGCTTTGTTTTTTAATAGTCCGAATTAGACGATAAATTTGCTGTGGATTTCTGTGACTTTGAATAAAGTAACATACCTTCATTTTTCTGCATGGTTAGATAAGTGAACGATGCAGATTGCCCCCCTGACAGAAGCCAAAATAACTTCGCCTTATTTGTGATTTTCATTCTTGTTTGTAGATGCTTACCGTGTAATTAAAATACTATTTCGACATGTAAGGGCGCACAGATGTGCGCCCTTACCCTTTAAACTAAAGGGCTAAAACTTGATACTTGATACAACCTTGCAAGCGTCCCCAGCGGCGAGCAAAATGTGCCACCCATTTCATTCGGTTTTGCTGAGAAAAAATTTGCGGAGATTGCTTTAATATGCGCCACCAAGACTTTAAGCCTGCTTTCCAGGAAAGTTTAGGCATCCCTAGCGCTTTGTATTTTTTGTACAGCAGCACGTTGTACTCCCCTGCAAGGCGCGCCTGACGGTAGATAGCTCTTAAGCGATCGCGCAAGCGGTAATGAACCACTGCTTCTGGGACAAAATGGAGTTTTATGCCAGCAAGTTGCACCCTCCAGCAATAGTCAGTGTCTTGCACTTTGAGCATAGTTTCATCAAATCCACCAACAGCTTCATGGATCGAGCGCTTGATCCCAAGGTTACTACTAGAAGCATGGGGTAGATAAGGGGGATGGCTAGTAAGCAACTCATCTACCTGAGTCAGCGGGCGATACGTGAGCGTCCAAGGTTCGTTGAGTTTTGTGTACTCGCGCTTGCCAGCCACAAAATCGTGCTGGGAGAGCGCTTCGCCCATAGCCGATACCCATCCAGCAGCTACCTCATCATCGGCATCGCAAAACGCCAATGCCTCACCCGCAGCCACAGATGCACCCACATTTCTAGCGTGTGCCGCACCTTGCCGATCGGATGAGTCCACAATCTGTAGGTTAGGTAATCTTTCCTGATATTGCTCGGCGATCGCGACTGTTTCATCTGTCGAACCGTTATCGGAAATAATAATTTCCCAAGGTTGATACCACTGTTGGGTTGTCAGTGCTTCAAGTTGACCGGAAATAGTGCCAGCTTCGTTGTAAGAGGGAATGATTACACTTAGTTTCATAACTCTTTTTAGATGCACCCAGTTTGCGTTTGACGTTTAATCTTGTGCTAGGCGACTTTAAATAGCGATTCTCGTTAGATCGCCATAAATCGTAGGGGCGCACATCTGTGCGCCCCTACTTGCGGATCTCATCCTATGGAATAAGTCGCCGACACAACAACGGGTCGAGCAAGTTATCCGATCGCTCCTGCTGTGGCTTCAGCACGACTCATCTGCTCTTGAATTCGATCTGCTAGCCGAATGGCTAGAGCCACAATCGTGAGTGTAGGATTGGAGAGTCCGCTGGTGGGGAAAACGGAACTACCAGCGATATATAAGTTGTGAATTCCATGCACTTGACAATGCTCGTCAACCACACCTTCCCTGGGGTTGTGACTCATGCGAGTTGTGCCGATGTGGTGGTATGAACCGCGCAGCGATCGCCAGGAAGCGTCATCGTCGCCCATTTCAATTTGCATTTTGCCAAGTCCAGACCGCTCGAATTCTGCCGCAATTAATTGCTGCGATCGCTTAATCGTATACTTGTCAATTGGACTCAAACGCCAGTCAAGCTGGACGCGATTCATCCCTAATTTATCGCGATCGCGGCTGAGGGTAATTCGGCTATCGGGATTCGGTGCTTGTTCCCCAATTAAATGGGTATCGCAACTATTAAATTGTCGCGCCGCAATGGATTGCTGAAACAGTTTTTTCGTCATTCTGTCAGCAAAGCGATTGGGACGGCTAGCGACTTTGATGAAATCTGCGATCGTCGAAGCCTTACCAACGTTCTTCCGTCCTTCTGCAATGGAGGGAAAAGCTTTATGTCGGACTGTCTGTTGAGTTTGCGATCGCAATCGCTTGTAAGCTTCTAACCATTCATCAATGGCTAATAATCTCAAGCCAAAATTCAGAATCTGTTCGCGTTCTTGCACTTCTTTGGACAAGCCTAAGCCTGTTGCCAGAAATGTTTCACCCACGGGAAACTTAATTCGCGTATATAACTCAGCTGAATTGGACAATTCGGCTTTGCCAGAAATTAAATAGGGATGCTCCATGAAGAATCTGCCTACCAAATCGTATTGGTTGCCGACTCCACCACTTTGCACCCGGTTGGAAGCTAGGAGCAAGCGAGGATTTTCAATTCCACCCGCCGCTAGCACGAAGATTTTTGCTGCTACCGAGAACTGTTTGCCATCCGAGCTTGCCACCCGCAGCCGCGTTACGGCTTGAGCGCTGTCGTTGGTTTCAATCTCCAGCACGTTAGCGTGGAGATAGGTAGTAATATTACTCGCCTGCTCGATCTCGGCGCGATAAGCTTCGCCAAAGCGTAAGTGGGTTGATGGAATAATCTGCCACAAATAAGTAGCCAGCTGCTCTGTAGTTGCGGGGACTTGACATTGTTGCGCTAACGCCTCTTGCCAGTATGCCAAATCATATTCAAACGGACCCAAATGACAAGCAGCTTGCGCCCGTTCGTAGTAGGGGTCTAGCTCCGCCTTCGGAAAACACCAACCGCTATAAGGCATCCAGGGACGATGCTCGAAGTCAATTTCATCCATCGGACGGCTCCAACCGCCCCACAAGTTGGTCGAACCGCCGAAATAGCGCCCGCGTGCTTCTTTCAAGGGAAAATAAGCTAGACCAGTATTCTCGCCCGCATACAGCGATTGAATCTGTTCCTCATAGTCAAATCCGCCACTTTCGAGCAAACAAACTTGTTCGGGGCGATCGCGTAATTCGCGTGCGAGCGTAATTCCTGCCGCACCAGCACCGATAATACAAATATCTGTTTCTACCAGACTTTCTGCTGGTAATTTCAAAGCATCAACTAACATGATTACTCCCAGTCAATTCTGCTATATTTAATGCGGCATCTAAGCTAGCTCTTAATTTCTCGGTCAAGCCTGCGACATGAGGCTCTTTGAGCATAGAGCCGTGATGACCGGAAACGTCGTGGCTTTCCACTTCTCCGACGAGATTCCCCCAGCCGTATTGCGGATCTCGGTCGTACCAATCATCGGGTGTGGGAAAATCTCGTCCCATGTAGTACCACCCCATCGGCGGTTCGCTAGCGCGAAACAAAGTCACCTGACCTGGGTATACTTGCGGTACGTAAGCTTTGACTGCACGCCTGATACAAATTCCTATATATCTTCTTTTCCGTTCGTAGGGCCAGTTCAGCCAGTTAATTCTGAATAATTGATATAGCCGACAAACATTTTTGTTGTATACTCTCAGCCATGCACTTCTGAGCATTTTTAAAGGATATTTGGCTCCCAGTCGGAAAAAGTTGCGCCAGTGACGCGCCAGTCTTTCTGAAATTGATACTGGTGGGAAACTGCCAGGCACAAAGGTATCAAACAAGCCTAAAAAAGCGACTTGCTCGCCTTCTGCGTGCAACTGCTGGGCGATCTCATACGCCACCAAGCCTCCAGAAGAAAAGCCGCCTACAAAGTAAGGTCCTTGCGGCTGGACGGTACGCATTTCTTGAATGTAGAAAGCCGCCATCTCTTCAATTCGATCTAGGGCTTCTTCTTTACCATCGACTCCGCGCGCTTGCAATCCATAAAAAGGCTGCTCTGCTCCCAAATGGTTAGCTAATTCGTTAAATACAAGTACGTTTGCGCCATTACCATGAACGCAAAAGAAGGGTGGTTTCGAGCCATTTGGTTGAATTGGCACGAGGGAAGACCAAGAGGGTGATGTTGTTTCACCGAGAACGCTTGCTAGTTGTTCCACCGTGGGAGACTGGAGCAAGGTAGAGAGGGAAAGACTTTTGCCAAATGTTTGCTCGATTTGAGCGAATAAACGGACGGCGAGTAGCGAATCTCCCCCAATCTCAAAAAAATTGTCTCTGATGCTGATGGGCGTAATTTCTAAAAGCTGTTCCCAGATCTCGACCAGTTGAGTTTGGGTAGAATTCTGGGGTGCTACATAGTCTGCTTCTAAATCGGATTGGTCTAATCTAACTGTTTGGGCAGAATGGCTCATAATAGCTGTTGGCGATGGGATGAGATACACGACTTGTAGGGGCGCACAGCCGTGCGCCCCCACAGATGTATGGCAAAAACGCGGTTCAGTGGCTCAATTTCGACGTTTGAAAATATTACCCAACGATTTGAGTACGCCACCGCTCGTATCGTTACTAGGCACTGATGTTGTAGCGACTAAAGGAATTGGTTTGGCGCTGGCTGGGACACCAGCACCGCCTTTTTTCAACGCGGCTTCGTTGGCTGCTTCATCGCGCAAAACTCGCTTCAACACTTTGCCTGTGGGGTTTTTGGGAATGGAATCGACAAATTTAATCGTCTTTGGCATCTTGTAAGCTGCCATTCTCTCGGCGCAGAAGGCAATCATCTGTTTTTCGGTGACGTTACAATCCGGTTTCAGAATGATGTTAGCTTTGACGATTTCACTTTTTTCTAAATCGGGAACGCCATAAACAGCAACTTCGGCAACGGCGGGATGTTCGTAGATCGCGTTTTCGACTTCAGTGGGATATACTTTAAACCCAGCCACGTTGATCATGTCCTTAGAGCGATCGACGATGTAAAAGAAGCCGTCTTCGTCCATGCGTCCAATATCGCCAGTGTAAAACCAACCATTTTTGATCGTTTCGGCAGTTTCAAACGGACGATTCCAATAACCGAGCATGACGTTTGGTCCCCGAATTGCGATCTCGCCTACCTCCCCTGGCTCGACTTCTTTGCCATTGTTGACGACTTTCATTTCCACATTTTCGATCGCCGTCCCAACTGACCCAGGTTTGTAGATATAGTCGTGGTTGTAGCTGGCGCAGGGAGATGTTTCGGTTAAACCGTAGCCTTGATGAATGACCAACCCGTACTTGTCGTACCACTTCTGAGCAACTTCCGTTGGGAGGGGTGCGGCGGCGGAAAAGTAAAACCGCACGGACTTGAGTTGGTCTTTAGGCAGATCCATGTTGAGCAGCACCAGGAAAACTGTTGGCACGCCGAAAAACATGGTTATTTGTTCGTCAGTGACAGATTTCAGGATTTGCGTCAAATCGAAATTGCGATGTAATACCAGCGTGGCACAAGCATTGAGTCCGGCATTCAGGACAGCATTTTGCCCGAAACAATGGAATAGGGGCAGATAAAGTAATATTCGATCGTCAGCCTGCATTCCACAACAATGTTGCTGCGAGTAGCTGTTGGAAATTAAATTGCCATGAGACAGGGTAGCTCCCTTCGGAAACCCCGTCGTTCCCGAAGTATAGACGATCGCAGCCGGAGCGTAGCGATCCATTTCCACCCCACGAGCGCTGGGTGAAGCATTCGCCATCAGTTCGGCGAGGCTAGTTCCTTCACTAGCCGTACCTTCGGCAATCAGAACGTGTTTGAGCTGCGGTAAGTCTTGTTGGGGAACATTTTTCACCAGATCCGCTGTCGTCACCACAGCCTTAGCACCGCAGTCGTCGAGGATAAACTTGACTTCACTGCTTTTGAGCATGGCATTGAGCGAAACGGCGATCGCGCCCAGTTTCAAAATGCCCAAATAGGAGATGATAAATTCGGGAATATTGGGCAAAAACAAGGCAATGCGATCGCTGCGGTGAACGCCTAAATCTCGCAACCCATTGGCGACGCGATTAGCTAGCCGATCTAACTCAGCATAAGTATAAGTCGTGCCTTCAAAAATCAATGCAGGTTTATCGGGAAATAAATGACAACCGCGTTCTATGTGCTGTGTGATGTTCATAACGCTGGTATATTCGCAGTGTTTAATATCCGTTTTCAATCAGACGAGATTCACAATCGTGTAGGGGCGCACAGCTGTGCGCCCCTACCAATTTATTTTTTCAAACTAGACAAAACATTCTGTATTGCTGTAACAATTCGACCACCAGATGCAATATCAGCGGCAATGCGAGCAATATGATCGTCTAGCGGTTGCTCGTTATCGTTGCGGATGTAGGGACGATCTGCTGAAGGTGGAACGCCAACGACCTCACGCACGGCTAAGTATAACTCTCTAGTTGTAGGTGAAACGCACTCGCTTGCGTCGTAATGTTCTGCGATTAATTTTGTCCGCAAGTCTACAGCTTGGACTCCAAACATCAGCGCCACTGCCATATATTGCTGGAAGATCTCGATCGATCGCCGTGCTAAATTGGCGGAAGCAAATCCTTGACTGTTGATATTTTGGTTAAATTGTTCGGCGTGGGTGGGGTAGCGATCGGCGATCGAATTGCCATAGAACGATAGTATGGGCATGATCGAGTTGCCAGTAATTTGCAGTGCCTTCAAGCCCATGTTGACACTGCGCTCTCTGTTACCAACTAAAGACGGTGACAGTCCGTGGTTAAATTCTGGAGCGACCAAAAGCGCAATTTGGACATCAAGATGCTTGGCTAACATCCCCATGTGGTAGCGCAGGCGATCCATTCCCATGCCTACGTACTGTCCGAGGAAGTTGCCACCGTGGTAGCTAGCTTGTTGCTCGGCATCGATCAGGGGATTATCAGTCACCGAGTTCATTTCTTGCTCGATTTGAGTCGTAATCTCCGCCAAACCATCGACGATAGGACCCATATACTGGGGCAAGCAACGCAGGGAATAACGGTCTTGGATCGGATCTCCACCGCGATAGTCATGCGTACCATTTAACTCATCGCGGATTAACAGCGAACCCACCAACAGATCGAGCATTTGACTAGCTGCCCACTTTTGCCCAGGATGCGGTTTGCGATCGTGGATAAACGGGTGGAACGATTGATTCGTGCCATGTAAGCCTTGAATCGCCAGTGCGTGCGCCCCCATTGACAGTGCGAGGAGAACTCTTGCGTCGTAAACGCAATTTGCGGCAATCCCCGTCATTACCGAAGTCCCGTTCATCATCGCCAGCCCTTCTTTAGGTAGGAGTGGCAATGGTTGTAGTCCCAGTCGATTTAGAGCCGTGGGAGCATCGACTTCTTCCCCGTTGAAGTCAACTTTATAACACGTATCGAGTCCAGTAATTGCACCAGTGATGTATGCCAAAGGCGTGAGGTCGCCACTTGCCCCAATCGAACCAAATTCATGTACGTGTGGCGTGACATTGGCATTCAGGAAAGTTTCCACGCGCCGGATCAGTTCCAGCCGAATCGCTGACGCACCGTACATATGGGAATTAGCCCGCAAGAGCATCGCCGCCCGCACATCTGGGTTCGACAACTTTTGTCCCGCGCCTGCCTTGTGATACCAAATCAAGTTATTTTGCAACAGTTGAGCGGATTCAGGCGAGATTACGACGTTCGCCATCCCACCAAAACCAGATGTCACGCCGTAAATTGGCGCTCCCGATGCCACAGCCTCAGCAATATAGTCGCACGATGCCTGAACGCCTTGCAAAACATCTTCGCGATCGCTCAAGCACACCTTTGCGCCATGCCGTGCCACGCTCACGACATCATCTATGGTCAGGCTATTGTCACCGACAACGACAGTCTTGTTTGGCTCGTTAACCAGAAGTGTCTTGTTTGTTTGTAAATCGGCTACGTTCATGTAGAAGTTCTCTGTAGAGGACAAAATCAAGTCGTCAGTCGCAAGCTGTAATTCGCAATTAAATTCAAGTGCGTTCGGCTGATTTAACCAATCGCGCTGTCTCCGTTTAAACCAATACGCTTCAGATAAGACGATCCCCCCTAGCCCCCTAATAACGGGGGAATTGTAGCCCCCCAAAGATCGGGGGGTTGGGGGGATCTTCACCTGTGCGAAATTTAGATATGCAAAAAAGGCGCGAAATTTCGCGCCTTCACATAACTAATATTGAAAATTGTTCGAGTCGTGTTGAGAATGAATCTATGATTCGACCAAGCAGCTCATTTTCAAAAAGTAACAATACTTCTAACTCACTAGGACTGTTAAACTGCACTCTCGGTGTCGTTTCTAACAACCCACAATGCCATGCACTGGGATAAGTAAACTAGTAAGTTGTATATGTTACTTATAACGAAAAGTACTGCGATTGTCAAACAATTATTCCTGAAACAGACTCACTGGGAAGATCGTTCATGCGGTTGGATGCTCGATCGGTTGTGACAATATGTATTTTTCGGGATCGTTCGGAGATGAATCGATCGCGGTAGCACCCGTAGTATTGTTCAAGGAAAATATACCGTGAGTGTAGTCCCACACTAGAGCGATCGCGAAGATCGTAATTATTAGTAAAAATCCCACTAGCAGTAAAATCAACAACATTATTACGCCCTTTCAGCAAAAATTATGCAACTGAATATACGCAAACAGATCGTCACCATAGATACTGTATTGTTTTTTACGATCGAACTTAGTAAAGACTTAATAAAGATGTCGATGAAAAAAGTTTTCCAACTGCGCCAGTAGCAAAGGAGAATCAAATTTTTTCCCGTGTCCGCCGCCTTTCACAATTTCTAATGACACCTCCACTCCCGCCTGCTGTAGCGCCTCAAACAATAATTGACTTTGATTGAGCGGCACTATAAAGTCGTCATCTGCATGGAAAATCGCGAAGGGAGGAGCATCTTGATTAATATAAGCGATCGGGTTTGCCCGCATTGCTTTTTCCTGATTTTCTTCCACAATTCCGCCAATCAACAATGCTTCGGGAGCATCGACCGCGCTATGAGAAACCTGGCGAGGAAAATCATTAATTCTCAAAAAATCTGTAGGAGCAAACCAGTCGCACACAGCTTGGACGCGACTAGAAAAGTTCTCCCAGCCCCCCTCGCCTTCCAATTCTTCAACGCCGCCAGTTGTCCCCAAAAGCGCCGCTAAATGACCACCAGCAGATTGACCCCAAACCCCAATGCGATCGCGATTTAGACGCAACTCTTTCGCATGAGCGCGCAAGAAACGCACCGCACATTTACAATCTTCAATTTGGGCTGGGAAGATAGCTTCATGACTCAAGCGATACTCAATGCTAGCGCATAAATAGCCTTGGCGGGCAAAAGGAAGTAACAGTTCGATTCCTTGCTCTTTATTTCCTTCCAACCATGCTCCACCATGTATCCATATCAGAGCAGGCATGGGCATTTCAGGTAAGATTTTAGAGTGAAGGATGTCCATTTTTAGCAGGCGTTGTCTACCCCGAGTAAACACGATGTCCCGCCGATGAATTAAGTCATGAGGAATTTTAGTTTTCTTGAGTTTGTGGTGAAAAAGAGCGAATTTGGGGAGTCGTAGGGGCGGGTTTCTACAGGATATCCCTGAAACAACCCAGAATTGTGCGGATAAACCCGCCCGTACGGGAGTTGGAAGTCGGAAATTGCTTATTAAGTTAGCTTTTAGATAATTCATCATTAGTAGGGTAGGTAATGTCCACCTTACGCTTATTAACTGTGTTTCCGGTGGGGCATTACCCATATTTAATACTTCAATTTCAACGCTTAAATTTTACTGAATATATATTTTCAACTTTGCCGATTCAAACAATAGTAGTTTGAATCATATTAATTCATCAAATTGGTAGATGCAGCCCGTGAAACTGAGCCATCTCAATCATAGTCTTTATTCGCTCCTGAGTCATCTTCTACTCAATCGCGCGGAGCAATATCTTCGTATCTAGCGTTAGCATCTCCAACCCTAACTTCATCAAAATAAAGTTCTCTTTCGCTAACGATCGATTTGTCTGGCTGGTTTTTCCAATCACCCTTATATATTCCAATTTTGAGATATGGTCCCCTCGCATCATTATAGTTATTCGGTCCATTTCTACTCACAACTAATTTGCCATCTTGCCAAACCTTCAATCGACCATTTGATCCACTAGACCACTTAACATGAAACACGAAGTCTGTCCACTTTCCAGTTTGGTAAAGACCTAAATCTATCGTCTCTTTATCTTCTGGTACATTATTTACTGTGAGCCGCTTTGAATCCCATCTTCTGTTAACAAGAAATCTACCGTTATTTGTACTGAGAGAAAGAGCTGGAGATTTCCATTTTTCTCCTAAGTTCTTATCTGGTAGATCGTGCCATTGAGCGATGATTTCACTAGATGGATCTTGATGATAGTTAGTAGGTAAGAAAACACTAAAACCGTACCATATTTCTGAATCTGGCGGAACTTCTCCCAGCCTCAATTCCGCACGCTTCACACCATCAATACGAGTGTCTGCTTTTTTCAAAAGAAACTTAATAGCCTGTTTTCCGGCGCGTACGGGAGAGTTCACAAGCTGAGCTGAGTATTCGTAGCGAAATTCTGCTCCCCACTCAGAAAATCCTGATTCAAAATCACTCAGAAAAACTAGAGTATCGCTGTTGACTTTGCTACTGAAAGGAATTAACCAAACTGATATAAAGACTAAAAGTAACGTAGTGGCTGAACTTAAAGTTATAAAATCTAACCACTTTCGATATTGTTTGTACTTATTTTGAGACATTCTCTAACCTCTAAATGATTGCAAGTGAAATGACTCCACTTTTTCAATGGATTAGTAGAAATGCTGAGGTGATTTGACATAATTCCTCTCCCTGATTTGTAATCGTAGGTTCAAATGCGATTAGACGAGAACGGAATTTAAGTTTCTAATTTCCTGAATTGTAGATAGGAGATCGGCTTCGTGTTGGCTTCTACTTTCTACATGGTCGGGATAAAAGAATTGTTGTACTATGTCGCTACCAAAGCCCAGAGTACAACGGGTATCTAAAACAAATTCCAGCGTTAAACAAGCAGAACTAAACGTAAAAACTCTAGGATTTTGCAGATTTTTCAAGTCTGTGTTTAAGAAAACTTCCATGAAAATTAATTCAAATGGAAGATAAAACAAAAAGTCTTCAGCTAGCAGAATTACATCTGCATAAAGAGTGCTAAGATTAGACTTTAATTGCAGTAACTTCTCTCTGGAATTTCTAGGGTGTGGTTTAATTAAGAGAACTTCATCGGGACGAATTCCTCTAGTGACCAAAAACTCTCGATAGGCAGCAATTTCATTTTCTGGCGATATTCTACCCGACTCAGAGAAATTACTCGTGAGTAAAATTGACGTGGAAGCAGTTTGGATGCGATCGCGTAGGTTTTCGATATAACTAATATCGATAAACTCAGATAGCTTGGCGCTTAACTTTTGAAAAGTTTCTCGGTAAACATCTCTGTCAAGAATAATCGTTGGAATTGCCGGTGCTTGTCCAAAAGCAAATGGTAGCGAGAAATAACCAATGTCTAGCTTTTGTTCGCTCAGCGATCGCTTGCGAGGGAGAAATTCTCTGAGTTTGTCCTTTGACGACTTATAGATAAAGTCTAGATAATTACGCGAATCTCTCAATAAATTAGCTTTAGGGAAAGCCGATTGTGCCGTGTAAACTCCAATGCCGTTACCGTAGCAAATCTTTTCGGCATCTTGATAGAGATTCATCACCAACTGGTCTTCAAAATCGTATTCATGCGCTAGAAAAATTTCATCAAAATGCTGACTCCCGGTTAATGCATGAACTAAGTCAGTCACTTTAGATAAACCAGACTGCTTCACTTTTTGGGAAATTGCTTGTTTTTGCTCCAAGGGCATATAAGCAACTTTTTCCCAAGTGCAAATCGATCGAGCCATTTTTTCAATCAAAGCAGCAAATTCCTCACTTTGTCCTTGGGGAGCAAATAGAGGAGTAATTAGCAGGTAGTTTTCGTACTGCAAATTCTGGTCTTGTCGCGTCTTTTCTCGATAATTCATGACTGACAAAACCGTGACGAGTTGAATGCTACCAAAACATACGACAAGCCGCTTAATTGTTTTTGATGTTGACATACTTGATTTCTATGCGAGTGAATTTATTTCACCGTTTGGAGGGCAACAATAAGATCGCAGATCTCGCGAACTGCACCTTGTCCTCCTGGTAATTTAGTGATGTAAAGAGCGCAGTCTTGATTGGCACGCATGGCATCAGCTACCGTTAAAGGACAGCCAACAACGTGCATGACTTCTAGATCGTTAATGTCATCACCAACATATGCCACCTGAGACAAAGATATGTCTAAGTTTTGACACAGATGAATTAGAGTCGGTAATTTATCTTTAATCCCCAGATAAGCGCGATCAATTCCTAAATCTTTGGCGCGATGAAGAGTGGATGAAAAGGACTTAGCTGTAATAATGGCAACTTCTACGCCAGAGTACATCAATCGCTTTAATCCTTGACCATCCTTAATGTTAAATCGCTGTTGAACCTCACCGCTTTCCGAGTAGTAAAGACCCCCATCTGTGAGGACACCATCAACATCAAGAACTAGTAATTTGACTTGCGACAAGCGTGAATTTCTCTCAGAAATATTGTGCGAATCTCCTTGAAAGCTGCTATGCGATCGCACTTCGGGTTCAAATTCAAAAATGGTGGTCATGTTAAACAAGAGCTGGAGTCACTTCTAAACAGTTACGGACGTTGATAATTTGTCTCAACACGGTTTCCAATTGAGCCAGAGGAATCATATTCGGACCATCACTCGGTGCATTGTCTGGATTTTCGTGAATTTCCATAAATAGAGCATCAATGCCAATGGCGGCGGCGGCTCTTGCCAAGTAAGGTACGAATTGGCGCTGTCCGCCAGATTTATCACCTTGACCCCCCGGCATTTGGACGCTGTGAGTCGCATCAAAGACTACGGGATAACCCAGCGATCGCATTTGTGGTAAAGACCGAAAATCTACTACCAAAGTGTTATAGCCGAAACTCGTACCGCGCTCGGTTAAAAGAATGCGCTTGGTTCCAGCTGCTTCTAACTTGCGCACGACTTGCCTCATATCCCAAGGCGCAAGGAACTGACCCTTTTTGACATTGACAACTTTGCCTGTTGCTGCTGCTGCCAAAAGCAGATCGGTTTGCCGACACAAGAACGCAGGAATTTGTAAAACATCAACCACTTCTGCTACCGTCGCCGCTTGGTGGCTTTCGTGAATATCGGTGAGTACTGGGACTCCGACTTCCTCTTTTACCCGTTGGAGAATTTTGAGTCCCGATTCTATCGGTTGTCCGCGAAAAGAATTAATTGAGGTGCGATTGGCTTTATCAAAGGAAGACTTGAAGATAAAAGAAACACCTAAGCGATCGCATACTTTAGCAATTTCCTCTGCCATTTTCAGCGTAAAGTCCCCCGACTCAATCACGCAGGGACCACCAATTAAGGTGAGGGGACAGCCATCACCAATGGAGAGCGTTTTGGAAATTTGGGTTTGAATCATTGTGATTACTGATGGATGAGATACACGATCTGTAGGGGCGCACATTTTTGTAGGGGCGCACATTTTTGTAGGGGCGCACATTTTTGTAGGGGCGCACATTTTTGTAGGGGCGCACAGCTGTGCGCCCCTACGATTGTTTCAAAAACATACTACCTAGCAATGGGCGCAACGTCTTTATTGTTAGCGCGATCGCTGCCCGCAAATGGCAAGATTTTCTTAGCAGGTTGTTTTTTCTGCCAAGAAATCCCTTCATAGTTAGCCAAGCCTGTAACGGCAGACTCGTTGCTCAACCGCACCAAGTCGAGAACGGCAACGTGACTCTTGAGTCCTTGTATGTTGCTGAATTCCGGTCGTTTTTGAGTAATGACTAGAGTTTGGCATTCATTCAACACGCGATCGATATCCGTGCGCAAAATGCGATCGATTTGCGGTAGCTGGCGTTGCAGGTATTCTAAGTTACTGCCCAATAGCACTTCTAGATTTACATCTGGATCGTAGACCGATATTTCTAAGCCATCCTGCCACAACTGACGGATGAGGCTGATAACGGGACTTTCACGCAGATCGTCCGTACCTGCTTTAAAACTCAAACCCAAGATCCCGACGTGCTTAGCACCAGTTTCGTGAATTTTGATCCGCGCTGCTTCAATTTGCAACGTGTTGCTGGGTAGTACTGAGTCTAGAATCGGAATTTCAACCCCCAACTGCCGAGCGTTGAATATCAGAGAGCGCAAGTCTTTTGGTAAACAGGAACCACCAAAAGCAAATCCAGGCTTGAGATAGGCAGGGGAGATGTTGAGCTTAGTATCGGCACAAACGAGCTGCATCAGAACGTGACTGTCTATCCCCAGGCGATCGCAAATCCGACCAATTTCATTACTAAACCCGATCTTGAGGGCGTGAAACGTATTGTTAACTACCTTTAACAGTTCCGCTTCCTCTAGCGCTACGCGGTATAGAGGAGCTTCGATATTGCTGTAGAGTTGGGCGATCGCATCACCCGATTTTTTGTCTAATTCGCCAATTACGGTATAAGGAGGCGCGTGAAAATCCGTGACTGCTTCCGTCTCGCGCAAGAATTCTGGATTGACTACTAAACCAAAATCCTCGCCAGCAGAACGCAGCGAATGCTGTTCTAGCAATGGTAGGAGAAAATCGCGGGTTACGCCAGGAAAAACCGTACTGCGGAGAACGACAACGTGATAGCGTTGCGAATGCTTCAACCCGCTACCGATCTGTTGGGCAACTCCTTTTATATAGTTGAGCATTGGACTACCATCCGCCATGCTAGGCGTACCAACGCAGATGAGCGAAGCATCAGCCTCAGCAACGTATTGTTCGCCATCCGTTACAGCCCGCAACCGTCCTTGAGCGATTCCTTGCTGAATTAACTCATCAAGATCGGGTTCTTTCAACGGACTGCGCCCGCTATTAAAAACTTTTACCTTTTCTGGGTTGAGTTCTACACCTATAACATCATGTCCGGCTTGCGCCAAGCAAGCAGCAACAACTGTACCGACGTAACCTAAACCCCAAACGATAACGCGCATTGTTAATTTCCTATTAAGTGAGTAGGGAGCAGGGAGCAGGGAGCAGGGCAGGGAGGAGTGTGTTTTGACTTTTAACTTTTGACTTTTAACTTTTGACTTACGACTTCTTTAATGGTGCTTTGAGCAATTAAGGCTTGCGCCTGTAGCAGATCGCTCGGCGTGTTGATTTCCAACACGGCTTTTTGAGTTTGACAAACGACGATCGCGTAGCCGTGTTCGAGTACGCGCAACTGTTCTAAACCTTCGCAGTGTTCTAATGGTGTCGGGGTCAACTGAGCGTATTTGGCAAGAAAATTGCGGCTAAAAGCGTAGAGTCCGAGGTGGTGAAATACTGGTGCAGAACCCGCATTGCGATAGTAAGGGATGGGGGAGCGGGAGAAATAAAGCGCCCGATCGCGGCGATCGCACAAGACTTTTACGGCGTTGGGATCGTTGTAGCTCTCTTCATGCAGCGGACAGGCTAGAGTCGTCATATCGGGTGACTCTCCTTGCAAGTAGGGAGTCACAAGCTGCGTCAGCATATCTGCGGTGACGAAGGGTTGATCGCCTTGAACGTTGGCGATCGCCGTCATTTCAGGATATCGTTCTGCGACTTCTGCGACTCGATCCGTACCTGTTTGATGGTCGCTGCGGGTCATTTCTACCACCCCACCAAACCGACGCACGCAGTCAGCGATCGCCGTGCTATCTGTCGCCACCACAACTTGACTGAAAGCCGGACAACGTTTAGCCGCTTCATAAACCCATTGCACCATTGGGCGATCGTCAATTCTGACGAGTGGTTTGCCAGGAAAGCGTTGCGAGTTGTAGCGCGCTGGAATTACAGCCAAAATATTCATAATTTTCAGTTATCAATATTGGGGAACAGGGGAGACAATTCAATTCGCAATTCACAATTGAGACAAGAGGGACAACACAACTACCAATTACCAATTACCAACTACCACTCCCAATCAAATGCCGCTGCGAACTATATCGTGTACCCGAATTAAACCGATGCAACGTTGTTCCTCAACTACGGGCAGGATAGAAATTTGGGAAGGGCGATTTTCCATCAATTCCAAGGCATGGTAGGCAAGTATATCGGGGGCGATCGCAATTGGATTTGCTGTGGCGATCGTCCCTGCTGTCAGCGTTTCCAATTCTTGATGTTTGACTTTTTGCAGCAATCGTCGCAAATCGCCATCTGTAATAATTCCGACTAAATAACCTAGATCGTCTACCACATTGACAGCACCCAAACCACCTTCGCTAATTGCACTCAAGACTTCAATCCAAGCGGCTTCAGGCGAAACAACGGGATTGTGCGCGCCAGCGTGCATTAAATCTCTTACCCTGAGAGTCAAACGTTTGCCCAATCGTCCCGCAGGATGGTTAAATGCAAACGCTTCTGGGGTTAAACCTTTGACGTGCATCAGGGCGATCGCCAGTGCGTCTCCAATTGCCAAGGCGACGGTTGTACTGCTGGTGGGGACTAAATTAAACGGACAAGCCTCGCGATCGACTGCTGCATTGAGACTTACATCAGCATTGTAAGCAAGCGTGGAACGCAGTCTGCCGACGATCGCAATAATTGGGATCTGCCGACATTTAAGATAGGGCAACATGGCAACCAATTCATCGGTTTCGCCACTGTTACTCAAGATCACAGCAACGTCACCTCCAGCCACAATTCCAATATCACCATGCAAGGCATCAGATGGGTGCAGAAAAACCGCTGATGTCCCCGTACTGGTTAGAGTTGCTGCAATTTTCTGGGCGATAATTCCTGACTTGCCAACACCCACCAAGACAACCTTACCGTGACAATCAGCCAACAGCTCAACTGCTCGTTCTATACCTTCTGGTTGTAACTGATTTGCTGTTTTGATAATTGCGTCTGCTTCTTGTTTGAGCAGTTCGACAACTTGTAAAACATAAGTTTTAGGCTCTGGCTCTATGCATTGCATATTTTCAATACCTCGATCGGGTGCGTGGTGCGTGATGAATGGGGTGTAGGGTGTAGGATGTGGAGATAAGTCACTAGTCAACTGATAACTTTGTACAGACGTTACATGTAACGTCTGTACACTGATAACTGTTAACTGTTAACTGTTAACTGATTTAATGCTTCGCTCAGAATTTGCCGTCCTTCATTCCGCCATGCTGTATAGGTGGTTAATCCTGCATTCGCTGCTTGTCGGCGTGTGTTTGTATCTTGTAAAGCTCTAAAGGCTGAGACAAATTCCTGCGTGCTGTGGCAGGCATAGTAAGCTCCTGGTGTTGGTGGTACGCCGCGAAAAGTCTGAGGTAAACCAATCACAGGCAATCCAGAAGCCATTGCTTCTAAAACTTTGATTTTGCATCCCCAACCAATTTCCACTGGCAAACAAGCAATATCAATGTTGTCACGCATGAAAGCTGACAAATCGTCAATAAAATCGTGAATGACGATCGCGTTTGAGGCATACTGGCTTAAATGCTCGGCACAACCCTTGCCGACAAAGTGAAAGCGAAATTTACCTGGCATGGCTTGCTCGACTGCCGGAATGACTCGTTGTAGCAGCTGTCTCACTCCCGATAGATGGGTTGGACTGACGTAATTGCTGCTAATGTATACAACATCGAGCGGTGACTTGTTATCTTTTACCGGAATGCGTTCTCGTTCTAAAAAAGGAACGACCCAATCTTTACGCACAGTCCCACCGTAGAGGCGCGACATAAACTGCATGTCGCTGTAAGCGTTGAAGAAGATCCGGTCGGAAATTCGATGCATTTGGCGCTCGGAAGCAAAGGATTGGGTTGTTTGTTGTAAGAGTTTTTTGCTCCACTTAACGGTTTGTTTAAAAGTGTTTTGGTTCCACCCAGTTTTCCAAGGTCGAGAGGCGATCGCTGTTTCTATGTTATGCGCTAGTTCAAAATCGTGCGGTCGAAACCAGAGATGCGCTCCTTTTAAGTCGAGTTGAGAGACTAGCGGTACGAGATCGGAATAATTACACCAAACAACCTGGGGTTTGCAATCGTCAATCAGCGTTTGTAACTTGTGCAGATTTTGTGCTGTATGCGGATCTTTCGCTACAGAATAACGAAAACTGCGTTCAAATAGGTGAAATTCTATATCTATTGGTAAGTCAATTCCAGGTTCACCATCGGCTTTAAAACTTCTCTGTCCGGGCCAATTGTATGCAGCAACAACAACTCGCCAGCCAGTTTGTTTGAAGAACAGAATTAATCCCCAAATATGAACTCTAGTACCGTTGGTTGGAGGGTATGGGAGAGGACAAATGACTAAAATAGTATTTGTCGCAGGCGTGGTAATAGTATTTGTGATGTCAGGGGCAACCTTTTCGGTTTCGCTATAGATCATGTGCTGAATAAAACCTCTTTATATGAGTCGCTTACTTGGCTGCCAGAGCTACTTTTTTGATGGCGTTTTCTAGTTTTCTGATGTATTTCGTTTTGAACGAAGGTAATTCTTGATATTGCTTAGGATTGAATAAAGGCTGTTTGACTTCGCCAACTAAATTCACAAAATATCGAGGCGACTCTGTTAGCGATCGCACGCTGACACCATGTAACGAATAAACTGAGTTCAGGAATAATATAAGAACGTTGCGATCGTACTCAATTGTTTTTACATGCTTGATATAAGAATCATCAATTGCACTGCTTCTAAATCCGTAGGGCTTGCCGTTCTTAAATTTATAAATTTCCAGATTGCCTCCTGTCGATGTATCTTGCGGATCGCGCAGATAGAATAGTCCGGCGAATAGTTTATCTGGTAAATCTATGTGCGCGCCTCTGACTGCATTTGGTTTAGTAATAACGGGTGTATTTATACAAATCAGTGCGTCGAGTAATACATCTACACTTTCAAACGTGTCAACTTTTCGCAATCCAGACTTTAGCGTTGCAAACGAGCCATATTTTTGCTCAAAGTCAGGATACATTTGGAGAATATAGTCTTTAAAGATAGTCAGAAACTCTTGAAAGAATGTATCGGATGTATGTAAAGCAATAAACTCTTTCCAGAAAGGAGTAATTCGCTCGTCATTTAAACTTTCTTGTGCTAAATAATGCAATCTTTTATTGCTAGACAAATCTGTTCCTTTGTTGTCTTCTCCTTGCCTTAAAATTTCAATATCAGCCCATTCTGATTTCAGCTTTGAGTAGACTTCTTCATCCAAAGCATCTTTAATGACAATATGAGGGAATGGTTCTGAAAAGATATCGGTTGGCTTAATTTTAGATAAAAGCGATTTCATTGCTTGACTCCTCTTAAAACTTGCGACTACAACAATTTAGAGCTAAAAATAAATAGCTCTGTTTCTAATGTCTATCGATTACAATATTAAGTTGAACACATTTCTTGACTAGCTATCATTCTGGCAATCTCTGATACATTAACCACAAAATTGCTGTTTTTGGATGTTCCCTGACCGCACCAGTATTCATAATTATGATTCAGAGATTTTGCTAAGAAGTAAAAATGTGGCAAAATCTCCTGTGTAGGAAATATTTCTAAGACATTAACTCCTTCGGCAAAAATAATATTAGCAAGTCCAGCACCATGCGAACCTATAACGTATTCGCTATCACTAAAAAGATCGATTTGATCTTCAATTGATATCTGTTCAAGTAGGTATTTCTTGAATCCGTACTTACTCAACATATCAAATAGTTCATCTTCATTCAAAATATGTCGTCCCTTTTTTGAAGCTTTTCTAGAGATGAAAATACGATTGATTTTCTTTCGCGGTCGTTGTGGCGTTACTTTCTCTGTGAAAAATCTTAAATAATCAGAGGGTAAGTATCCTGCATGACGACGAGTTAGAAAAGAAGGAAAGATTAGATTTTCGATCGCATAATTTTTATCTGGACTTACCTTGGTAAGTTTTACATTGTTTGGTAGTATTTTTGATAGCAAAAACTCTTCCGATTTCGTAATCTTGTTTGAAGCTAGCAATTTAATTTCTTCTATGTCTTTATATTGCAATTGATTCAGTAAAAAAATTCGCGGAATGTTATCGATTAGCTGGTGATAATAACCATTGGCAAACGAACGAAAAATAGCACAAACGCCCGCAATTTTTTCTGTTTTATTGAAATAAGTATTTTCTGCAATATCGTATTTATTCTGCTCGATAGTGGTGTTTATGGAGTTCGAGATAACTTTGCGCGTTTTTGTCAGCAAAATATCAAATTTTGTACAGTAAATTACGTCATGTAAAGTAGTCGTGTATATATCTGGAAGAGAATAATTTGCTGCTTGCAAATGCTTAATCTCGCGGAAAAAATTCATTTGTTGAGTTTCTGGTATATAAATATTTTGACCAGAACATGATAAATTTTCTCTTTGAGAATTCTTATAATGCTCCTCAAGTTTGACCTCATGCACCAATAAATTGGTCAGATATTTTCTTGCTGTTAAATTAGATTTGTGAGAAATTTTTTCTAGAATTCTCATTTTTTGTAGCCCATCCCGTTTTGAGTATGTCTAACTTCACGAAAGTGATTTAAGACCCTTACCGTGAGGGTTGCACGCCTGAAACTTAAAGCAAGACGTTATGATTTAATAGATGACCAATCGCTAATGACAGTTATAATCAACTTGATGGAATTTCAGCTTGGTGTTGTTGTACTAACATCTGACGATGTTTAGAAAAATAAATAGACCAGACAGATGCCTTAATTAATTCTTTAACTAATTGCTCCCAGTTCTTGTTTTTTCCTAACCAAGTCCCGAGAACTAAATAGCAACGAATTCGTTCGGATAGGCTGAGAGGTACATCTTTAATAGCACTTAAATAATCTAAGAAAACACTCCATCTAGGAAAGACAGGTTTTTCTCCTTTGGTATCAGGGTTAAATAACCGCATACGTAGGTAGGGACTATTCATCTCCTTACTAGAAGAACGCTGAGAATGTTCTCTGTTAAAGAACAAATATTCAGGAACTTCATAATATTTACCTAATAAAGTCATGCGAGCCAGAAAAGGCTTATCCCCACCAGAGTAATCGCCTAAAAGAGGAGTTGTTGCAGCAACACTATGACGCATGACTCCAAAAAGTTGCTGACCGCGATAACGTCGAGAAAAAGAGTCAATTATCAAATTCCGAAAGCGAATATGAGCGTGTGGTGAATTAGTAAGTAGGGGGTTTTCATCGTAGTTTTGCTCCAAAATCGTGCCATGCTCGTTAATTAATTTAGTCTTGGTGTAGCACAATACGACATCTGGATTTCGATCTAAAACTTCAACGCATTTTTCAATCCCTTGTGGAGCGCAAATATCATCGTGGGTAGCCCATCTAAAATATTCGCCTGTCGCTAATTGAAAGGCGCGTCTGTAATTTCGATGAACGCCAATATTGCGATCGTTCCGATAGTATTTGATCCGCCGATCTTTTGCTGCGTATGCTTGACAGATTTCCTGAGTGCGATCGCCCGAGGCATTGTCTGAAATAATCAGCTCAAAATCTGTATAGGTTTGAGCCAAAATTGCATCTATTGCTTCTGTGATAAACTGCTCGGCATTATACACGGGCATACCAATGCTGAGGCGCGGTTGCTGGTGATTCATTTAATTGGTAGTTGGTAGTTGGTAGTTGGTTGTAGGGGCGAGTTTTGACCAAAGATTTACCACAATTGCCAATCTATTCGCTAAACCCGCCCCTACGATAACTGGTCACTGTTGAATTAGGACGACTGCTCGATCGCTGGTAGTAGAATTGTTCATACGATCTTTCAGGCGATCGGCAAGTCGGATCGCTAAAGCGACAATCGTGAGAGTAGGATTGGAAAGTCCGCTGGTGGGAAAAACCGAGCTACCAGCAACATATAAATTGTGAATTCCATGCACTTGACAATGCTCGTCAACCACGCCTTCCCTGGGGTTGCTACTCATGCGGGTTGTGCCGATATGATGATAGGAGCCAGCTACCGATCGCCAAGTCGCTTCATCGTCAGTTAGTTCGATGTGAATTTTACCCAGTCCAGAACGCTCGAATTCTGCTGCGATTAACTGCTGCGATCGCGCAATTGTATACTTGTCAATTGGACTCAAACGCCAGTCAAGCTGGACGCGATTCATCCCTAATTTATCGCGATCGCGGCTGAGAGTAACTCGACTATCGGGATTAGGTGCTTGCTCTCCAATTAAATGGGTATCGCAACTATTAAATTGTCGCGCCGCAATGGATTGCTGAAACAGTTTTTTCGTCATTCTGTCAGCAAAGCGATTGGGACGGCTAGCGACTTTGATGAAATCTGCGATCGTCGAAGCCTTACCAACGTTCTTCCGTCCTTCTGCAATGGAGGGAAAAGCTTTATGTCGGACTGTCTGTTGAGTTTGCGATCGCAATCGCTTGTAAGCTTCTAACCATTCATCAATGGCTAATAATCTCAAGCCAAAATTCAGAATCTGTTCGCGTTCTTGCACTTCTTTGGACAAGCCTAAGCCTGTTGCCAGAAATGTTTCACCCACGGGAAACTTAATTCGCGTATATAACTCAGCTGAATTGGACAATTCGGCTTTGCCAGAAATTAAATAGGGATGCTCCATGAAGAATCTGCCTACCAAATCGTATTGGTTGCCGACTCCACCACTTTGCACCCGGTTGGAAGCTAGGAGCAAGCGAGGATTTTCAATTCCACCCGCCGCTAGCACGAAGATTTTTGCTGCTACCGAGAACTGTTTGCCATCCGAGCTTGCCACCCGCAGCCGCGTTACGGCTTGAGCGCTGTCGTTGGTTTCAATCTCCAGCACGTTAGCGTGGAGATAGGTAGTAATATTACTCGCCTGCTCGATCTCGGCGCGATACGCTTCCCCAAAGCGCAAGTGAGTACATGGGATAATCTGCCATAGATAGGTAGCCAGCTGCTCTGTAGTTGCGGGGACTTGACATTGTTGCGCTAACGCCTCTTGCCAGTATGCCAAATCGTATTCAAATGCACCCAAATGACAAGCAGTTTGCGCCCGTTCGTAGTAGGGGTCTAGCTCCGCCTTCGGAAAACACCAACCGCTATAAGGCATCCAGGGACGATGCTCGAAGTCAATTTCATCCATCGGACGACTCCAACCGCCCCACAAGTTGGTCGAACCGCCGAAATAGCGCCCGCGTGCTTCTTTCAAGGGAAAATAAGCTAGACCAGTATTCTCGCCCGCATACAGCGATTGAATCTGTTCCTCATAGTCAAATCCGCCACTTTCAAGCAAACAAACTTGTTCGGGGCGATCGCGCAATTCCCGTGCTAATGTGATTCCTGCCGCACCAGCACCGATAATACAAATGTCTGTTTCTACCAGCGTTTCTGCTGGTAATTTCAAAGCATCAACTAACATAATTACTCCTCTAACCGATTGAGGCAAGATCCCCCCTAACCCCCCTTAAAAAGGAGGGAAACAACGCTTGCTTTTTCCAGAAAAGCCCCTTTTTTAAGGAGGGAAACAACGCTTGCTTTTTCTAGGAAAGCCCCTTTTTTAAGGAAGGAAACAACGCTTGCTTTTTCCAGGAAAGCCCCCTTTTTAAGGGGGTTGGGGGATCTCCAAGATCTTTGCATCACTCATCAAAATGTAGTGGTTTGTCTAGCCGCGATTTCTAATCGCCTAGCTTCTTCCAAAAGAAATCGCGATCGATTTGCTGAGTCTGAATTAAATATTCCAACTGCTTCAACCGAGTAAATCCTCTGAATAAAAACGTGTCCGCAGTCATATCAATTTGAGTAAATAAATCGAATAATTGTTGAGCGCCGCGTCGTGCATCCCACTCGCATTTGAATCCCGGCAGTACCGTATTAATCTTCTCGAAACTGACGCGATAGCTGCGGTTATCCGCCCCATTTTCACCAAAACTTAACTGACATCCTGTAAAGGTTTCAGCAATGATTTCAGCAACTTGTTTGACGCGATAATTTTGCGCCGTGTCACCGACGTTAAAGATTTGATTGTGAATAATATCGCGCGGAGCTTCCAGCGTGCAGGCGATCGCCTTAGCAATATCGAGTGCGTGGACTAGAGGTCGCCAGGGTGTACCGTCACTGGTCATTTTAATTTCTTTAGTCGTCCAAGCCAACCCTGCCAGGTTATTTAAGACGATATCAAAGCGCATTCTGGGGGAAGCACCAAAAGCTGTCGCATTTCGCATGAATGTAGGCGAAAAACTATCATCAGCCATTGTCGTGACATCTCGCTCTACAAGTGTTTTACACTCGGCATAAGCGGTTTGCGGGTTGACAGGAGATGCTTCAGTCACATCTCCTGCGGTTGCAACTCCGTAGACGCTACAGGAAGACATGTAGACAAAGCGCCGCACTCCAGCTGTTTTAGCTAAGGTGGCGAGGCGGACGGAACCTTTATGATTAATGTCGTAGGTGATGTTGGGATAAAGTTGTCCGGCTGGATCGTTGGAAAGCTCTGCCATATGGACGATCGCTTCCACCCCTTCTAGATCTTCAGTTGAAATCTGCCGCAGATCTTTATTGAGTGTTTTAGCAGTCAGTTGAGTGCCGTTGTACAACCAACCAACTTTATAGAATCCCGTGTCTACGCCGATAACTTCATGCCCGCGTTGCATCAAAATTGGAGCTAGTAACGAACCGAGATAGCCTTCTGTACCAGTAACAAGAATTTTCATGTTTGTAAGCTTGAATTTGTGTATATGGGGCGATCGCTTTTTTTTAGACGGCACTGTCGCCAGTCAGAAATAGTGTGTCTTCTACACTGGCAACTTGGCGATCGCTATCTCTAACAGTGAACATTTCTTGCAGTAAAACTTGCAATTTGGCAATATCTACCGTAATCCCTTTGTACTTTCCAGTTTTATTCTTTGGATCGAAGCCCTCTCCCAGGCAACCGTAGTAAAAACCTAATGCTTGTGCTAAGGCAAAGAAACACGGCGTACCAAACGAACCAAACAGATCGATAACAATTAATTTCTGGAGTGCAAAAATTATATTTGTGAGACCAGCACCGTGAGGAGCGATAACTATTTCTGCTTGAGAAAATAGTCTAATTTCATCTGCAAAACTCAGTTCCTCCATCGTATAAGCGACGAAGCCCAAAGGAGCCAAAATCGCCATAACATCTGCTTCATTAATGATATTTCGTCCGGCTGATTTGGGTCGAGAAATATATATTCTAGGCGATAAAGAGATGCTGGTATTATCAGACAGATTGCTCAATAACCGCTGGCGCAACCACTGACAGGCTGTAGGCGATATGATGTTGTGTTCTCGTCGAAAAGAGGGGACAACTAACTTTTTAACTTTAACGCCGGAGTCGTTCCATTCAATACAATCATCTGGGTTGTATCCTAAAAGTCTGAGAGACTCTTTTTGCCATTCTTGAGGATTAGCATGAATAATTAGAGTTGGTTTAATTCCAGTTTGTGCTTGATAGTACTCAATTCCTTCAAGTCGGGTTAAACAATCGATCAACCAGTGGAAGTAACCGCTATTCCAGTTAGTTAACGAACAAGCCGCTTCTAACTGAGGTGCTGCCCAGTTAGACAACTTTTCCAAAAGTAAAGTTTGAGCTGGAATATATTTAATGCAGTCTGGATTTCCCGAGATCGTTTCTGCAATTATGTTGCCAGCCTCGTCAAAACCAATAGCTATAGTTCCAACTAACTTAGCATTTTCCACCTCTATGACAAATGGTTGTGACAAATTATGTTGACCAGTTGTATTTAAAATTTCTCGAATCTGGTCAGAACCGTTACAGGGGTGATTAATGACAATTGCTTCTTCGGCATTAAATTGAAGAACTCGATGTTTGATATTTCCCTCAAAAACTTCCTTTCTCGTGATGACTTTCAAACCGATCTTTCTAACAAAATGAAATGTTTGTTGCTGAATTGAGCGTCGGATTGCTCCACCAATTGTTCTACGATGAGCAGCCGAAATCTTTTGCTTGAGCAAATTCCTCAAAGGCGCGACCAAAAAATTTACCACAGCATCTTTCCTGCAAAGATTAGAATTTTTGTTAGTTGGAGTTGAATCAAATTAATTAAGTACAACAGGATTTATTGCTGTACTCAAGGTAGTGCTGCCTTTCTCTGAATAAAATTGCGATCGCCAAGCAATCTAGTAGCCAGCTAGTTGTTGCCAATCAATAAGTAGTAATTACAGGTTGGCGATCGCCACTAGCGGATAACATCTCTTCTACCAAAGCTTGTAGTTTCACAACATTTACCATCATGCCTTGGTACTTGCCACTTTTGTTTTTCGGATTGAAATCAACTCCTAAGCAACCGTAGCGAAAACCTAATGCTTGCGCTAAAGCAAAAAAGCACGAATTGCCAAATGAACCAAAAAGTTCAATCAGTCTGAGGTTTTGAGCAAAAACGATATTTGTGAGACCAGCACCGTGAGGAGCAACGATAAATTCAGCTTGTGAAAATAATCTCACTTGGTCTGCAATACTTAACTCTTCCATTTTGTAAGCGACGAATCCCAACGGAGCTAAAACTTTTAGAACGTCATCCTCATTAATGATATGACGACCTGTTGTTTTGGGTCGAGAAATAAATATCCTGGGTGAAAAAGCAAGATTGCTACTAACAGCAGGAAGATTGCTCAACATGCGCTGACGCAACCACTGACAAGCTTGAGGTGATATGATGTTGTACTCTCGCCGAAAAGAGGGGACGACTAATTTTTTAGCTTTGATTCTCCCTCCATTCCACTGAATACAATTATCTGGATCGTATCCTAGAAGTCTGAGAGATTCTTGCTTCCATTTAGCAGGATTAGGATTAATAATTAAAGTTGGTTTGATTCCAGTTTGTGCTTCATAGTGTGCTAGTCCTTCAAATCGAATTAAGCAATCTACTATCCAGTGAAAATAGCCACTATTCCAATTCACTAACGAACAGACTGTATCAAGTTGAGAAACTCCCCAGTTAGGGAGTTTTTGTGAGATTAAAGTTTGTGCGGGTATATATTTTCTACAATCTGGGTTACCTGTGATTGTTTCTGAGATGATGCTGCCTTCGCGATCGAAACCAACAGCTGTAGAACCAACAAGTTCTGCATCAACTGCTTCATGTACAAAAGATTCATTTAAGATGTAAGTGCCAATTGTACTGGCGATCGCTTTTATATCATCTGAGGATTGACTTGGTTTGCCAAGGATAATTGTCTCGCGATCGCTAAATGGAAAAACGCGATCTTTTGTGCGATCGGCAAGTAACTCTTTCCGCGTTACAACTTTCAGTTTGAATTTACTTATGAGAGAAAACGTCCACTTTTGAAATATTCGTCGTACCGTTCCGCCTAATGCTCTACGAGAAACAACCAGGAAATTTTTCTTGAGTAGATGCGTTGAAAAAATCACAAAACCTTCCCTGAAGAAACTAGTGTTTGCTGACTGAACGCAATCTAAAAAGGCTTATGACGACATACTTAACAACGAGCGATCGCTAGATAGAGATAACATTTCTTCAACGAGAACCTGCAATCTTGCTACATCTACTGTTACGCCATTATACTTCTGACTAAACTCATTCTTGCCACTGTATCCTGACGCAAGGCAGGCGTAGCGAAAACCTAATGCTTTTGCTAAGAGGAAGAAAGAGGGACTACCATAGGAACCAAAAAATTCGATGACGCTTAAGTTCTGTGAAAATAGCGTATTTGTGAGTGCAGCACCGTGAGGTGAAACAACTATTTCTGCCTGAGAAAATAATCTAACTTGATCGGCAAAGCTCATTTTCTCCATTGTGTAAGATACAAATCCTAATGGAGCCAAAGCTGCTAAAACTTCCTCTTCATTAATCACTTGACGACCAGTTGTTTTGGTTCTAGAAATATAAATTCTAGAAGAAAAACTGTCACTTTGACTTTTGACTTTATCTAGATTACTGAGCATACGCTGCCGCATCCAGTGACAGACAGATGGTGGTATGATGCGCCGTTCGCGCCGCCAGGAAGGAATAACTAATCGGTCAACTTTTAAGCTCGATCCATTCCAGGGTAGACAATTCTCTGGCTCATATCCTAAGAGTCTGAGAGACTCTATCTGCCACTTAGCAGGATTTTTATCTATAATTAAAGTCGGTTTTCTTCCAGTTTGTTCTTGATAGAATTCAAGTCCTTGAAGCCGAGTTAAATAATCTGCAATCCAGTGAAAATAATTACCGTTACCCATCACTATCGAACAGGCTGTATCTACTCGATCTTCCCAATTAGGGAGGTATTTAAGAATATGAGTACGGGTAGGTATAGCTCTACTTAAATTTAACGGATTGAGTGTTTCTGCAAGCAAGTTTCCGGCTGCATCAAATCCTACGGCTGTAGAGCCTAATAGCCGAGCATTTGCAACTTCAAATACGCCAGGTTGGTTTAAGGTGTTCGCTTTACCAATTCTGCTAGAAATGATGCTGGGAATTTCATTGGGGTTCTTGTTGTAAGGCTCGTCAACTAAAATTGTTTCCTCTGCGCCAAATTGAATTAAAGAATAGTGTTCTTTGTTTTTTAAAATATCTTCCCTAGTTACTATATTTAAGCCCAGCTTTTTTGTAGCGATGGAAAACATCCATTGACGGAGCGGAAAACGAATCATTCCAACCGCCGACCTCAGACGACCGGTCATAATTTTTTTCTTAAGTATGTTTATAACAAATGACATAAGAAATAACTCCTTAAATAACTTCAGCTTCCTGAATGAATGTAACTTTCTCGTGTAGTTAGAAGGTCGATCTAATCACAAGTAACTTTTAAGCTAAAATATAGTAATTATTCAACTATTTTTTGCTTAGAGAGGCGTGGCATTACTTGTTTAAAGCTGGAATTAGCATCTCCTAAACGATATTCAGCAGTATATAAAAACCGAGGGGCGGGACCCTTAAAGTTAGGCTCGCCCTTATACAATCCCATCTTGAAGTACGGTCCCGTATTTTCATCGTTCCAAAAGGTAGCTCCCTGATAGTTTATTTTTTGAATGTATTTACCATTACCTGTTTTCAGCCAAAGTTTAAGGAATCCATCTTTGTTGCCCGTCCATTTGACATGCATGACAAAATCAGTCCATTTGCCTTTGATCTCAGAAATCTTCGCTAAGGTGTGTTTGGTACATAAGACATCCACGTTATCACCCTTACGTTGGAGATTAAACACCAAACCTTTATTGGCTTGGCGAGAAATTGTAGACCCAGAAGCACCACACCCACTTTTAGGAAATCTACCGTTGTGGCTGGGATAAGTAGGAAATTGATTGACGATATCAAATCCTGCATCTGTATCTTTCCAAGTAGAAGGAACGAACATAGACCATCCATACCAGTAGGTGCTACCAATCTTGGTTCTTTTCGTTGCCATCTCAGCCCGTTCGCCACAACGGTTTACCCAATGCTTGAAAACCCTCTGTCCGTTCCCTCTAGCAGGGGAAATAGCTGCTAGCTTTTGGCAAGCAGAACCCCCCTTACCAAATTCTGGATGCTTAACATCTGTAATCACTGAATCAATGATTTTTGCATCAGATTTATGCACTCCTTCTGTCAAGCAAAAGAAGGTCGTACACAACGCTAATGCACTTAAAACGAAATGATTACACCCTTTAGTCTTCATATTCAGTGTCCTACCATACTTTCCAAGGAGCTTTACCGCTCTTCCAAAGATCTTCGAGATAGTTTTTATCTCTCAAAGTATCCATTGGTTGCCAAAAACCATCGTGTTTGTAGGCAGATAATTGCTCGTTATAAGCTAATTTTTCTAATGGTTCGCTTTCCCAAACCGTGGAGTCATCTGCTATGTAATCAATAACTTCTGGCTCCAAAACAAAGTAACCACCATTAATCCAAGCGCCATCCCCTGTAGGCTTTTCTTGAAAAGAAGTAATTTTAGTTTGTTCCTGTTCTAGGCAAATTGCACCAAATCTTCCTGGTGGTTGAGTTGCTGTTAAAGTAGCTAAAGTTTTTTGTTGTTTGTGAAATTCAATTAGCTGTTTAATATTGACACTACTTACACCATCACCGTAAGTAAAACAGAAAGTTTCACTACCAATATGCTCTTTGACTCGCTTCAGCCGTCCGCCAGTCATGGTTTTATCACCCGTATCAACTAGCGTGACTCGCCAAGGTTCGGCATAACCGCAGTGAACGTTCATTTGATTAAAGCGCATATCAAATGTGACATCGGACATGTGTAAGAAATAGTTAGCAAAGTACTCTTTAATTACATAGCCTTTGTAGCCACAGCAAATAATGAAATCATTAATGCCATAGGTAGAATAAGTCTTCATAATGTGCCAAAGAATTGGTCTACCACCAATTTCAACCATTGGCTTTGGCTTAATGGTAGTTTCTTCACTTAAACGAGTGCCAAGTCCGCCAGCAAGTAGAACAGCTTTCATAGCTTTACCTCTTAGTTTTGTAGTAGTTTAAGCAAATTTGTTTGAGACAGAAGATATACATTTGAAGTTAGAGATTTCGATCCCCTAACCCCCTTAAAAAGGGGGCATTCATTAGATCTGCATTTGAAGTTAGAGATTTCGATCCCCCAACCCCCTTAAAAAGGGGACTTTAATTTCCCCCCTTTTTAAGGGGGGTTAGGGGGGATCTTTCGCGTAACTCCTGCAAGAATTAGCTAGTACCAGTGTTTTTACTGAGTCATAGCTAAATCGTCGATTTGAGGATGTTTGAGTCTTAGTCATAAGAGATGAATTTTGTAGTTTGAGTCAACTCAAGTCTCCGTTTTTCTACCGATCGCGTGCTGATTTTCAGTAGAATTATCTAACAACAATCGCACTAAATTACTAGTATTCCTGCTTTTACCGATATAACAGACAAGAATTGAGTCTTCAAGCAGCGATTAGTTGAAATTAACAACATTGTTCATCCAAAATCAGCGATCGCTTGCCAGGGATAGTTTTAGAGGAAATCGTTAATCGAGAGATAATTGAACTCTCAAATCTCGAACTAATTTTTTAAAGTGTTAACGCATTGGTTAGTCCCTTTATTTGCAGCATTAGTTAGATTCACCAACGTATTTTTACAGAAGTTATAGCTACACAAAAAGATCGGTGGAATTACGGTTTTCAGAAAAATCAGTGTTTTTTCTCCTAGAAATAGCTGGGAGCAAGCATTAACTTGAGTTCACCGCTGATTTGTAGGAAAACAACGTGCAGTTAACCTCTGCCAATTGATTCAGTTCGAGTCATTCATTTGAGAAGTATTTAGATGTTTTGATTCGATAGGAATTACTCAAATTAGCGTTAAAAATTCTGCATCTACGGAGAACTTCAATATGACCGTTGAGAATTGCAATAAGTTTGCCAAAGTTTGGAAACGGCGATCGCTACGCACAGCTTTAGGCACGATATTCTTGGGTACGGCTTTGTTTGCTTCAGTAGGAATACATCAATCTCATGCCGGAATCATTGAGTCATCGACTGAAATTACGCAATCTAGAAACAAAGGTTGTTCTGGAATCGAGCCTTCCTACAATATTAAGAGAGCTGGTCAGACAGCTTTCAAACATTGGATCAATCGTTGTGGTGAGCGTGCCGAACTGGAAAAGAAGAAAACCAAAATTGGCGAAACCTACTGGTATGGATGGTCTTTATTCGTTCCTACAGACTGGCAAGATAGTGACCCAGGATTTGATATCGTCAATCAATTTCCTGCTTATCCCAGCCACAACGGTAGATTTCCTAAGAGTGGGTGTGGTGCTGCCGGGTCTACAATTTCTCGCCAAGCCAATAAAGGCTTGATGTTTAATCTCCAACGTAAGGGTGATAACGTAGATGTCCTATGTACTAAACACGCCCTAGCGAAGATCTCTGAGATCAAAGGCAAATGGACTGATTTTGTGATGCATGTCAAATGGACGGGCAACAACGATGGATTTCTCAAAGTCTGGGTTAAGGTAGGTGATGGACCATACGTTCAAAAAATAGACCACAAAGGAGCTACCTTTTGGAACGATGAAGGCACGGGACCGTACTTCAAGATGGGATTGTATAAGGGCGATCCCAACTTTAAAGGACCTGCTCCTCGGGTTGTCTACACTGACGAATATCGCTTGGGTGATGCCAATTCCAGTTTTGGACAGGTTGCTCCTTAGTAGTCAGCTATGTTGAGCGCTCGACTTTTAATTCCGTCAAGGGTTAAATAGCCGCTAAAATGAGCCTGCACTGAATTGTAGACATTCAGTGCAGAAAGCTTCTGGCTCTTTTTACTCAAGCTACCTGAACTGGGAAGCCGCTATATACAGTGCAAGACTTCACAAGTCCGCAGAAACGCTCTTCCCAAATATGTGCGTTGGGAAACAGCTGGCGAAGCTCTTTGCGAGTCAGCAGTCTGATTTCGCGGACGTTTTTTCTTGCCTGCTCCAGATCTGGGTATGGACCACGCCGCCCACAGGCATAGCGTCGAAGAATTTCAACCCTTACTGTAGTAGGTAGCCACTGCCATCCTATAAACTGAAAGTGGGGTTCGATTGGAAACCAATAATTAGGAGTTTGCACCCAGTAGGTACGCCCCACTCGCTTAACTTCTCTAGCCATAGCTGCCTGATTTTCAAATGTAAACAGGTGTTCGATTGCAGAATTACTAAAAGCAATATCAAAGCTTCGATCTGAGTAATCAACTAGATTTGTTGCATCACCAATCTTTATTTTGATATTTGAATGTTTACACTCGCTCATTTTTAGATTAACAATTGTAATCTGAAAATCGTCTACACCTGCCCAACCACATTGCTCCCAAAACTTTGGAGTGCCACCAATATCGACAATCGATAGTGGTCGCGGTAAAGTTACTACTAATTGCTTAAAAAATTCAAAGCGCTTTGCCCTCATTCGATTGGAAAGGGAATTAGAGTTATTGACATCCGTAATTGTATACAAGTTCAGCATTGACTGACCTCTAGTGCAGAAACTCCCTGATTTAATTTATTTCTGAAGTTCCAAACTTCTATATCGTTCAATTAGATGCATCACGAGTGAAGGAGCGTTAAATAATTTTCCTTGAAAGGGAGAAGGACGCTCCTTTACATATTCAAGTAACTGCTGAAGTTCGATACAGTGTTGTATGCCATATTTCTCTACAGCACGAGCGAATAAGAGTTGATGGTCGTCTACATGTTCTCCATAACGTTTCAGTCTTGGAAGTAGGACAAAACAAGCACCCATTTCTGCCAGCATTCGTGTAGAACCTTGCCCTGCATGTGAAATAACTAATGAAGCCTGCTGTGCCGCTGCATACATTTCATGGCGACTGAGTGAAGGCACGCTAGTTAACAGGGGATGGTTCAACCGAGTCGATGTCGCACCATGCTGAAGTAATACTGGTTCGACAATGATTTCTTGTTCGAGTAGTATTTGCAACCAATCAACAGCGCGATCGAAAGGAAAAAAGATAGTTCCAAGCGTGTAAACAATCATTGAAATCAACCTTCGTAAGCTTGGAGAAAATTACACAACTACACCTTTGTATTGAGCCTTGGGATAGCGTTCTACACACTCGGGCCATTGGACGTAAAATTCATCTACTAAGTGATAAACAATTCTGCCAGTGAGGCTTAAATTACCCGAGCGCGAGATACTTTCAATAAAAACTGTTTTAATGCCATACAATTTGCTAGCTATGATAAACGGTACGGCTATGCTAGCTCCCGTGGAGAGGACTAAATCGGGTTTGCTTTGGTGCAGAATAATTAAGGCTTTAAAGAAGTTGATAAATGCTCTAACTAACATCCGAGCTTCCTGCATTGCTACCCAATAAACCCGTTCTTTTTCGCTTAATTTTTGCGTGTCATAATGCCGATAAGTCACCCACTCCCTTTCGTAGGTAGACCAAAAGCTTTTCAAACCCATCATGGTAGAGAAATGACCCCCTGGATTGCAGACCAATAATAATTTCATTGCGTTGAACTCCGGTGTGTGTGAGGAGAGGTGAGAGGCGAGTGGCTGGTGGCTAGTGACTGGTGGCTGGAAAATTTTGATTGTAAGTTGATTGGTTGATGTTAGAAGTTAGGCAGAAGAGATCCCCCAACCCCCTTTTTAAGGGGGCTTTATCATCCCCCCTTTTTAAGGGGGGCTAGGGGGGATCGAGATCTCTGGATCTCCTGTACGTAAACCAATCGGTGCAGGGGTTTGCGTTCTGCTAATTCCTTACCCCTGCTACCAAGCCGTTCGCGTAACTGTCGGTCTTGACACAAACGCAGTAGAGCATTAGCAAGTTCTGTGGGAGAATTTGGGTCTACGAGCAAACCATTTTCTTCGTGGCGAACTGCATCTGTTACTCCACCCAGCCGTGCCGCGATCGCAGGTTTACCAAAGTATCCAGCTTCGAGGTAAACAATCCCAAAACCTTCGATACTTTTGGCTGCGGCATCAAAAAAGGTTGGCATGACAAATAAATCGCAGGCTGCATAGTAGCTAGCCAATCGCTCGTCAGGAACGTATCCGGTAAAGAACACGCGGCGATCCACACCCAATCGAGTTGCGAGGGACTTTAGCTCGGACTCCATTGGACCTCGACCGCAGATGAAATAGTAGACATCGATGCCTTCAGCCACCAGTGCGGGCAAATTCTCGATCGCGCGATCGAATCCTTTACGACGAACCAGCCGCCCCACAGAGAGAAGGACTACCGCTGTTTCAGGAATGCCGTGCTGAGCGCGCAACTCGGCGCGAAGGCTGGGAACGCGGTCGAGATTGCCAAACTTCTCAACGCCGATCGCGGGATTGATAATATATGTAGGCGTATTCAACTGACAGCGATCTTTTAAGTAGTCCTGGGTAAAACGACTATTGCAAACAATACCCTGCGCCCGCTGGAGCGTGTGCTGGAATAAAGCCTGAAAAATGGGATTGCTTAAAGGACAGAGCAGATCGTTTCCATGTAAATAGATAAAAAACCGGATCGGTAGCAAATAACTCAGCAGTAATAGCACGGGAAAATCGAAGCCGTGAAACCATTCAATATATCGATAGCGATAGCGACGATAGAGTAAGAGGGCAACAATAAACGACTCGATCGCGTAGAGCAGCTGCTTGAGGACACCACCCAACCAACCAGCGCGATCGAAAAAAGTGTGGAGAAATCCAGGCACTAACCAACGATGGACTGGAAATGGTTGCAGGCGATCGAATTCCTTGTCTCCTGGGTGAGCGGCGGTTAAAACGATCGCGCGATCGGGGTCTTGCAAACAACGATTGTAGGTGTAATCTTGAATTCCGCCTGGATCGGGGGGAAAAACGCGAGAGACAATCAGAATATCGGGTGCTTGACTGGCTGACGCAGCATCTAGAGCAAGACTTTGTGTAGTCATTGGGGTTTGCTTTATGTTTTTGGTGCTTGACCCAAGAATTTCCAACGCACGTAACCGCGCAACCCATATCGCAGCAGCAAGATACCCTGCTGTGGAAATAGAGTGCAGGTACTACGAAACACTAACCTGACGAGGGTATCCTTCATACTCCGCCCGATTGCCTGACTTTCTTGCCAGGACAACCACGCGACTTGCAATGCTCCGATCCAACTGCCTTTACCTCGCTCGATAGCTTTGAAACTGCGATAGTCTACATCCTGCTGGAGATTAGAGCGCTCGACGAGTCCGACTTTGGCAGCTGCGCGATCGACGTAGGCAGCAGTTAACTCGCGCTGATGCAGCATCCGCGACCAGTTACCGCTGTGGGCTTGTCGATTTTTGCCGTGAATGCGATAGAACATGAGTGGTTCGTTAATACTACCCACTTCGCCATAAAAGGGAACGGTTGCCGTCAAATAAGTATCTGCTGCTTCAGTTCGTTGTGTCGGAATCGGTAGGACTTGCTGGAGAACTGTACGGCGATATGCCAGTGCAGAAGTAATTGCTGTAGCGTATCTTCCCCATTGCAATAACAAATTGCGGACATCTCCTTGGTTGAGAATACTAGAAGTGCTGCTGCCAATTGGGACTCCCTCGGCATCTACAGAAGTCCAGCAGTGACCGAGCTGCACCCATTCAGGATGCTCGGCAAACGTGGCGACGACTCTTGCTATCTTTTCGGGGTGAAAGAAGTCATCAGCATCTAGAAAACAAATAATTTCGCCTTTAGCTCGGGCAATTCCGGCATTCAATGCGGTTCCTTGCCCGGAATTTTCCTGAAAAATGGCAATTAGGCGATCGCCATAAGACTCAATAACTTGCCGCGAATTATCCGTAGAACCATCATCAACGACGATTAATTCAACGTTTTTGTACGTTTGTGCCAAAACGCTATCAATGGCTTTAGCAACAAAACGTCCGTAGTTATAGTTATTAATGATGACACTGACGAGCGGAGATGTTTCCAACTGGCTAGAACGCTCGTGCCGTTGCAGATGAGTTATCATATCCCAGATGTTGGGGCTAAAAAACAATTTTCATCGCCAGAGCGCAAGCGATCGCTTGCATCTAGGGAAACTAAACCCGTAATTCTGGCGATCGCGCGGGCGTATCCCACAGCACTACAGTAAGTCTCCACCCATCGCCTGCCCTGAACGAGCGTAGTCGGGGTGTTGAGGTCGGCACTCAGGCGCACGATCGCCTCAGCCGCAGCAACAGGATCGTGAGGATCGACAGCCCATTCGGGCGCGAAGTTCTGTAAAATTTCACCGATGCCACCAGTATTGCTTCCGACGACTGGTACGCCACAGGCGATCGCCTCTACCACCGTGCGACCAAAAGGCTCTCGCGGTGCAAGGGTGACGACGACATCGGCATACTTGTAGTAGTCCTCGATCGCAAATGTGGCTGGTAAAACCGTGAAGCGGTCTGCCACTCCTAAACTTTGGGCGCGATCGAGCAGAGCGCGAGTCAGCGACTGACCAGGGGAAGCATCCTCGCCAATCACGACTCCGTGGTAGTTGTGACCGAGAGTTTTGAGCTGAGCTAAGACCAGAGGTAGCGATCGCAGATTTTTGTCGTTCACCTGCTCGGGTGCGGTAATTCGCGAAGGTGTCAGCATCAGCCGCGCTCCTGAATTGAGGATAGGCTGTAAATTTGCTGGCGGCGAGCTAGTCGCGGGGCTATCGTTAAACCGTTGCGGATCGATGGGTGGATAAAGGATTTCCTGAATCTCGGACACTAAACTCTTAACGTGCGCCGCCGTGAAGTGTGAATTACAGATGGCGCGGGGAGAGAGGCAGGCAAAAGCTAACTTTCTAGCCAAGTTACCCAGTAATTTAGGCGATCGGGTTTGGTCGCGGAAGACATGGTAAACCGGACGACCGCTCAAACGCAATGCGGGTGCAGCCAGGATCAAGCTCGGCAAAATTTTCCGCACGACACAGTTTTCCAGTAACAGGGGATAATCTTTAGGTTGCTCGCTCACCCAACGCAGCGCGTGCTTCATAAACTCCCGTTCTTGGATGATTTGCAGATAAGATGTTTGACCGACTTGCCGCAAATACCGCTCCATCAACGAGTTAGATTTGACTAAAACGCATAACTGCTCGGAGATGCCACATTGTTCAAATCCCTTGAGCATCAAAGATAGGGAAACTGTCGTACCCCCTAAGGTGTTTTGACATCCTGGTAGAACTAAGAGCTTAGCCACGATCGCACCTCTCCAGCAGGTTTGAGTTTAGGTTGCCGGATGGCAATGCATAGCAACAGAGTCAACGCTGGAAAAGGTGAAAACCACATTGCTCCTAACGTAGCAGCGGCAAGGGTGAACATGATCATCACGCAAAAAACTGTTAGAGGTCTTCCCGAGCGGGTCTTGTACAACCACGCAAACAAAGATATCCAGAAAACTGCAAAAATTCCCGTACCGACTATGCCGTTGCCATACAACAAGTTGCCTAAAATGACGCTGTGGGAGCCGACGACGTTTGCCTCGCCGCCAGCCATACTGACGGGCTGCCCCTTGCCGATTTGACCCCAGATCGGCTGTTCTAGAAATGCTTCCCAAGTCTGTCTGTAAATCTCGGCACGCCATTCAGTGGATGATGCCCGAAACTGAGAAACGTGGGCTGTAATGTCTGTATAGCTACTGACTAAAAAGTGGGTGAATGGCGCAATTGATAATACAGTGAAACTGGCTATAGCCATCACCGCAAACAAGATGAGACGATTTCGAGGTTGACTGTAGGCGCTAAAGAGGTAGCGAAACCAAATAGCGATCGGAAAAGCTATCCATATACCCCGACTCAAACTGATAACGATGAGGAAAACACTGCCTAAAAGTAACAGCAGCGACCAAATCCGATTTTTGATTTCCAAGGCAATTAAGCCAATACATCCTACAATCAAAGCAAAAAGTTGTGCGGAGACAAAAAATAAGCTCGGACGGTAGTACCCCGATATATCGCCCTGATAGGGAGCTAAGAGGTTTTCTCCTGCTGCTTTACCCGTAACCAATCCAAACAAGTTAGGTATGCTAGGAGGCTGGAAAAGGCTGATTGGCAAGACATATTGCAGCAACAACCAAAACCCAAGCATTTGCACTATGCTGACCGTACAAGCCCAGGCGATCGGTTCTAAGCGCAATCTCACGTTATTGCTTTGAATGTACCACAGCAGCAATGCGTAGCTAAACCATGTAATCAGGAGACCAGATATGCTGCCTTTGTTGGGAGCATCAAAATTGATCAGCATTTGGGCTATTCGATAGATGCAGAAGATAAACACGGCAACGACTGCCGTAATCGGGGGCTTGAGACGTATTTCTCCATGCTTCCACCATTCATAAACAGCAATGCATACGATCAGGAGAGATGTCATGTACTTGTAAATGCCTACTACCCACAGCACTGGTATGAGAATGATAAAGGCACAGACAAAACGTTCTCCTGCTGTTAAAGCTTCCCAGCGCATCCAGCCCCAGAAAAACAGCTGGCGATCTGATGCTGATGCCGTTGTCGCGATCGTGGATTTAGGTCTGTACAGCTGAGTCATGATCTCCGCAACACCTAAGCTTCGTGTTCTAGTAATTCTCGTTGTCGTCCGTACCCGTAGCGGTAAACTGAGGTATGGGAGTCCGATCCGTTGACTACCAGACCCATAATCCGCGCGTTATACCGCGTCAGTTGTTCCAAGCTATTCATCACGGGATAGCGATCGCTCGTGCCAGAACGCAAAACAAACAAGACGTTGCATACCACTGCGCTCATTAAATTCGTCTCGCTGGCTAGCCCGACTGGAGGGCTGTCTACTAATACGTAATCGTAGCCACCGGACTCGCGCAGGGCTTTGATATTGCGCTCAAAACTACCACGGGCAAAGAATTCAGGAATTTTCTGCTTGGGGATAGATAACGCTGGTAGCAAGTCAAAACCTGGGGAAACGGAAACTGGCATTGGAGGACTAGCATTTGCTGCGCTCTTGATCCGATTTTTCCCTAAGCGCCGACTCATTTCTGCCTTGCGCAGATCGCCATCGATTACCAACACCCGAAAGCCGAAGTTCACTAAGGCTAGAGCCAGCCCCAGAGTAACCGTGGTCTTACCCTCGCCAGCAGTGGCGCTAGTCACCATCAAACATGGGTGTTCCAGCATCAAGATAGATGAAGCCAAGCGCTGAAACTCGATATCGATTTCGGCTGCTAAATTTCGTTCCATGCTGGGTTGTTTGAGATGGGGAATGCTGCCCAAAACTGGGAGTTCCACTTGCTGTAAATCTTTTGGTTTGAGCAATGGGTTGCGATTTTCTAGGAAGAAAATTAGAGCCATGCTGCCGAAAATAGCAGCGAGTATACCACCAGTGGTAATCAGCCTTAAGTTAGGTATGGATGGTCTGGGGTCGATGGTGGGTTCGTTGAGCGTCTGCACGTTTGGATAGGCGTTAAAAGGATTGGTCTTTGACTGCTCGCTTTGAGCAATAATGCCTTTGTATACGCCTTCGGCAATCTCGTACTTGCGCTGGAGGTCTAACAACTGTGCTTGATTTTTCGTGATGAAGTTGAGTTCAGTATTGAGTTTGTCAACTTGCTTTTGAATTTGCTTCGCCTGTTGCTGCGCCCCTTGAGCTAAGGTCTGATTTCGGATCAACTCTACCATCAGTTCTAGGCGGCTATCGTTAGGTCCATTACCTAGAGTTGTATCGATTTGCGCGGGTCTAGCACCTGGAATTGCCACGGCAATTTGCTGATTGAGCTGGCGGAGTAACTGTTGGCGCTGCTGTAATAAAGATTGCACCTGCGGGCTATCATCTCTATACTTACTGCGGGTGACTGCCATAGTTGACTCTAATTGCGAGAGTTGAGTGCGGGTGGCTTGATACTCTTTGTTCTCGCCCAAACGCAGAGAATTCATTGCTTGTTGAGGCGTAATCCCGAGACTGACTGCCGCAGCTTGAGCTTGCGTGGCATTAGCTTGTCCCTGTGCGATCAGCGTTGCCTGCGTCGTTTTCAAATTGTTAATTGCTGAAATCAACCCCTTAGATTGTTCGGGACTGTCAACTAGTCCGGTAGAGCGCTGAAAATTCGATAAATTAGCTTGCGCTTGGTTGAGATTGAGACGAGCTTGTTCCAGCTCTTCTTGGGTATACTGCACTCGGACTTCTGCATCTTTGCGACGCAGTTCGTTGAGTCGTTGTTGATAGACTTCAAGAAAGGTAAACAATCGCTTGTAAGCTAGATCGGGGCGACTACCCTGAGCTTCCACTTCTATCAACGTTGTTGCTGGCTGTGGGGTAACGACAAATAACTGGCTGAAGCTACTCACCTTCGAGTACAAGCTTTTTTCGGGGTCAACTGCCTGCACGCGCTTCATCACGGCATCGCTAGTTAAAATAGCTAACTGCACGTCCAAAGGGCTGACATCTTTAAAGTTGAGCGCTGTGGTTTGAGTGCTACCTAAAGGACCGAGATTCGCACTTAAACCGCCTGTTTGGGGAAGATTTAACTTGGCATTAGCTGTCCAGACTGGAGGAATGCTCGTGCTGGCATAGAACGCTGCATAAATTGTGGCAGCAAGCACGGCACTGTTAAATCCAAGCAGTGGCAACCAGTGCTTGCGGGCAATACTGAATATCTGTTTCATACTTGAATCTCGTTCTAGTTTGGTAGTGGAAGTAACAAAAGTATCAATGCTTGACAATAGCTGACAATTATTTGTCTAAGACTAGAGTTTCTCTTGTTGCAACCGAGGTTTGACTTAATAACTTGCAAAGAAGTAAATAGGTCAACTAATAAAGTTGAAGAGCAAATTTGTCGGGTGAGATTAATTACACTCTTGTCCCAAGCCTACCTGTACTCTGATATCTTCTGTTTTAATCTCAACAGATGTTTTTCAAGTTACAAATATGTCTCAACAATATGTCTCAACACACCCTTGACTAAAATTTGAACTAGAACTGATAGCAATTAGCTATGAATTTGTCGAAAAACTGCTGTAGGTTGGTAATTGCCTAATTGTTTCTCGCAGTACGTTTGTTTTACTTCTTTGAGCCTGCTGGCAGTAAGTTTCAAGGGCTTGCATTTCTAGTTCAGAAACTTTGAAGGTAATCCATTGTTTCTGGCGAGTATATTGTTGATTTTGAGTCAATATGAGCTGTTCAATAGAAATAGGTTTCATTTGTCACGGTAAAGTTAAGTGGTAGCTTCAATTCCCTTGCTGAAACCAATAATAACCCTGGACACTACGAGGGTTAACCACAAAAATCCCCTAAAAACAGAAATTTTGCCCTGGCAACCGAGCAAAATCTTGATGATAGTTTTCCTAAGATTTGAATTTAGAAATCGGGGTCTTCTTCAGGGTGGGGAGGTTGGTTGAGATTAAAGCCTCTGGTTGCGGAACGCGAGTTAGTATAGGTTGGTAAACCTCGAATTAAATCTCTCAAAACATCTGTTTTTGTGCGTTGAGTTTGTTGACAATAAGCTTCGAGGGCTTGCATTTCTAACTCCGAAACTTTAAAGGTAATCCATTGTTTCTTTTTTGTAGACACAAGCTGCCATATGGGTAAAAGGTGGTGGATAAAAATTGTAGATTTACCCTGTGAAAGTTCGTACTCTTGCCAGTCTGCATCCAAACATTTAAATGTTAGGTTGAATAATCAACTACTCACTGTCATGCGATCGCCCGCTATTAGCGATCGCGATTTGTAATACCAACAAAATATAGCCATATTGAAGTAAACCCATAATAGTACTTATAACTAAATGCTTATCACTGAAGAAAGATTTATATATAAGTGCTATCTTGTAACGTGGTCAAGAGCAATATTGAATGAACTGCAATTTCTGTTTGGGATTCGTTCAAAAATACTGAATAAAGCAGTATTTTTGAGAACGAAGTTTTTAGCAAAAATTGTCGCTAATGCACGATTTGAATCAAATTTTCAAAGGAGTAGCAGGATATAAGCTAGCACTGAGCGTGTTATCATCAGAGGCTAGCACTCTTTCAGATTCATAGGGATGAGGTTAGAAAATATTCTCGATCTAGTATCGAGCGATGCACTGGGAGGACAGCCTCTCAACCGAAGGTGAGGTGAAAACTCTCCTTTGAATGAGTGAATTCCATGCCAGTCTCAAAGTTTTGATTGACAGATACGCAGCGCTTAGTTTAGGATTTACGGACTTGAATTGTCAATTTATCAATAGGAAAGTGCGTATCGCTAGAAGGTAAAGAGCTATTTTTGCGGACAGAGGATAGATGCAGCAAAACTTACCCCATAAGCTAGATAAGAGAATTACTTTACCACTCGTCCACTTACTCGATAAGACGGAGCCTGCCTTCAGTCATGCTTTTCTCCATGCCGCTCGCACTTTATATAGCTACCTGCAAGAAATTCAGTCTGCAATTGCATTAGTTGTCAGTTCAGAGAGCGAACCTTACACTATAGCTGTAGTCGGTTTGTTTTCTAAGCTGATTCGCACTTACAACTCTTACGTTTTACTAGAAATTCATTACGATGACGCTGGCAGCCAATTTCTGGTAGAAGAGTTATGGGACACGGCAGTGACGCTGACTTATTTATTAGAAACTGCCGAGCGAGAAACTTTTACCGATTATATTGCTGCCTCTGTCTACCAGGCTCGCCTGCTGCTGCAAGAAGTCGAAACGCAATTAGTGCACCTCCCCCAGAATTTAGATCTGCTCGTGTTGCGCGATCGCCTGAAAGCTTTTATTTCCGAACAAAAACAGCCAGCAACCGATCGAACGCTGACAAACTTAGCGGCAGATACGTGGGGTATGGAGACAGCCAATACAACTGCTAAGCGCGCTAGATTATTAGGATTGAATTTTCTCAGCAATCCAGCACAGCGCATAGCACAAAAAATTACGCCGGCTAGTTTGCTGGACGTACATCTGAATTATATTAATTCTGCTGCTCGTGACTTGCCAGCGTCAGACTCGCAGAAGATTGATTTTCGGCAGTTACGGGATGCCAGCCACCTTTGCTTGCACGCAACTAAAGCTTTGCTAGAAGAATTCGTGCAGACCTCAGATGCGGGTCAGGTTAAAATTCAACAGCAAGAGTTAAACGAATTTTTTGAATGGTTTTACCAAGCCTATCAAGCCTATAGTAGCGATCGCGATGCATCCCTAAAGTCGAACAAGAACGGAGGCAGGCGTTGATAGATGGCAGCGATTTATCTCCTGCAATAGGAGAGCCTACCACTTGGCGCTCGACTCATGCGATAACTATATTCACTCACTGAAGGGTTTGGCACTTCTGGATTAATCGTTTGAGTTGATTGCTGCCAATCTTTACTTGTAGCTATTTGCGAAGTTAATTGACCTGCTGGATTACGGTTGAGTTTCAGCCACAGCTTACCATGTTCGCCGCAAAAAAATTCTTCAATCCAGGAATTGCGATCGACATAAGCACCTTGACTAGCAAGCAAAGCGGCGCTTTTGTGAGACACATTTACATATTGTCGGATTTGAGCTGCTTCTGTATAGAACAAAAAGTGTTTTGTGCTACCTGCTCGCCATAAACGGCGATCGCAGTAAGGACAGCAAAAATGCTGTATTTGTTTGCGGCTGCTACGTTTTCCAGGCATTGGAAATCCCTTTGAATCACTACAAAAATACCATCCGCCAGAACATCTTTTCTGTCACTCAAAACTCATGCTTAACTAGAATCTTGCTCCAATATAACTTTGCTGGAATCAATCTAAAATTTACCGAATTTCAACCACAAAATCTCATGACGCTCGGAGGTAAGTTGGTGAATTAACTCGCGTGCGCCATTAGCTGTAAATCTGGCAGCGCAGTCTCTACCTCATTGGTACTCACTACAAAAGCTGTGGGAATGGGAATGCAACTCGGCAAATCGTCGCTATCGTGGACTTTGAGCGTCAAGCGTTGCACCTTTGGAAACATTTCTCTGACTAATTGTAGAAGATCGGCAGCGACTATTTGAAAGGTTTTTTGTTCTACGATTAATAGCGTTAGCGTATCGCTAGACGACTGCGAATCTTTCAATTTTTTTAATGTTTCTAATGGAGAATTCGCATATAATATTCTCAGTTTTTGATGAGAACGCTGCAAATCTTTCTTAATCTCTCCTATAAGTTCGGGTTTTGGATCGATAACCATCACTACAGGTTGACTCATAAAATTTACTACTTCCTTTTTAACTCTTTTTTTGGTTTTCTTACCAATTAAGAACAACAAATTTACGAAAACTAGAATGAGCGAGAAACTCGCTTATTTATAAGCGAGATTTACCCATAAAAAAAGCTGTTAGAGTTGATTAGCTTTCACTCCTAACAGCCTCAAGTTTATTCTCATTCAAAAATAATTTAACTCCTGGCAGACTTGCAAGTTATCGATAATTTATTATCGATAATAATTCGTCCACCTAAAGAGTACGCATACTCTTTTTATGGAAGTTGTAAAAGTGCACTCCTCGGTGTCTTCTCTTACAACCTACAGCGCCACATGCGCTGAATACCTCTTGCATATTCCTAATTAATTTCTATTGTAAATTCAAGCCATAAATACTCAGAAAATTCATTAAATATTTGCTGGCTTTTCAATACTAAAAAAATAACAGAATTTATTGGTATTTGTCAAATGCTTTTTTCAATTTTTTTCAAGTTCTATTTTTTAAGATAAATTTAACTGCACTGTTGCGATCGCGCTCTTGCTTCCTCTTCAGTTGTTCGGAGCGATCGCTACATTTAGGTACTGTTAGCTTTTAGAAAGATGTATAACCTCTCCTGGCTCAACTATTAATATTCCTCTATAAAGATGTATAACCTCTCCTGGCTCAACTATTAATATTCCTCTATATTGTCTGGTTTAGAAAATCACAGCACGCTCGCTTTGGAGTAGAGTTTATCTATTGATTTCGGCTTTTAAGCTCGCTTGCAGAGACAATATATCTATATTTTATGGATTATTTCTGCACTTTATTAGCATACCTATACTGAGAAAATTTATAATGTATCTCCATATACAAGTTTACAAATTTTTTCATACAACCACAGATTCTTGGCGATTGCTTACCCAGCGGTCATTTCTCAGGTAATGGGCAGGAGCTTTTTCGGCGTTTCCGTCTTTCATAACCTCTCGCTAGTGGTATTTACCAATTATTACTTACGAATTCTCAGCTTAATGTAAGAAAATGATGCAGACATCCGTATCAAGGATGAGATAACTGTCTTATATTGGCGTTCGAGAATGTATGAAGTATCACAAGCTGAAAGCAAGTCATATCAGCATTTAAGAGTGTATGAATTATCACCAACTAAAAACAGATAATCTTGACATGCAAAAATGTATGAAGTAACACAAGACAAGAGCAAATCAACGTTGAAATACTTATCTTGCCGCTCGCGCTCTCGCTCTATCGCTCAACATCTAAAAGAGTCAATGAGATTGAGAAAATTGCCTGTAGAATCTCTATGTCCGTGAACGAGAAGCTCCAAATTTCCAATTTAGAATCTAGAGTTGTACCGCTGCTTACTTCAAGTATAGACTAATCCCCACGATTGACAGGGCAAGCAGAATCGTTACATTCGCTACGTAGCAAACGATTGCATTAAGAAAAACTTAGTATTTTTTCAGTTTTACAGATTGATGATTAGAATTAACTACCTTGCGGTAATGTTTTTTAACTTTTCAAGAACATGTGCGATTTTGAAACAATAAAATATAGATAAATTTGCAAATCAATATACTTCGGTCAAAATATTTTGAATTATTCTGCCGCGAACTTAACTGCGCCTGCACTCTACAATTGGCATTACAGGTAATGAAGTAGCTAGGTATCGATAGTTTCTTGTCCCTTATGATTCCTACTTATGTCTGAGCAAAATACATTTAATCTAGATGCAACACCTTTATATGCGATGAATCCAGTCGATCGATTTTCCGATCGCGTGGGGGATTATGTAAAATATCGTCCGAGTTATCCTCAAGCTGCAATCGAGCGAGTCTTAGCGGGATTATCGCCATCACAACTAATTGCCGCAGATATAGGTGCGGGAACGGGAATTGCAGCGCGATTGCTAGCAGAAAAGGGAGTGCGAGTCATAGCAATCGAACCAAATGCACCAATGAGGCAAGCAGCTGCACCCCATGCTTTAGTAGAATTTCGAGACGGGACTGCTGAAACAACAGGTTTAGCTGATGCTGCTGTAGATTTGGTAACGTGCTTTCAGTCTTTCCATTGGTTCGATCCAGAACCGACGCTGCTAGAGTTTCGCCGGATCTTAACAGAAGAAGGAAGATTGGCTGTAGTGTGGAACGAACGCGATCGCCATGACAAGTTTACAGCAGAGTATACTCATCTGATTAAAGTTGCTTCTGGCTATCATCCTGCCGAACAGCGGCGGATGGCGATTGAGCCTTTACTCAGGAGTAGCTTGTTTGCTGATGTCCAGCAGTATAGATTTGCCTATCGACAGCGACTCGATTTTGATGGGGTTGTCGGTCGGGCAATGAGTACATCGTACATCCCCCGCGCTGGTGCAGCCTATGAGCGATTGATTGCAGATTTACGGCAGTTGTATGCTAAAAATCGTAACGATGACGGTTTTGTGACTTTAGTGTATACGACAAGCGTGTTCTTAACGCAGATTAGATAGTTTGTCGTCTGCCATTAGATAGATATTTGCAGACATAAACTTGCGATTGCATTTTGTCATCTGTCATTGGGTAGATGTTTGCAGACATAAACTTGCGATCGCATTTTAGTAGGATGTCTGTAAGGGTGGGTTTGTTATGCTTCCACCGTGGCTACCGATTCATCTCTAGCTTGGAAATACCAGTAGAGGTTAGCAATAGTCATATGGGAGGCTTGTTGTAAATTGGCTGGTACTAATGCTTTATAACCAGATAGCGGTGCTTGCAGGGAAATATATGTTTCTGCTTCTCGACGCAATTCTGTTTGCATCAAATAATATTTTACTAAGTAAAAATTCGCCGTAAATTGAGCGTAAAACCTGGCAATACATCCTCGCCAGACAAAGTAGAAGGATTTTGTAGAGTTTCTACTTGTTGCCCTTGACGATATATTTCTACTTGGCGATCTTGAGGATTAATCAGCCAACCCAAAAGCGCTCCATTATCCATATATTCTCGCATTTTAGCTTGTAGTTGTTCAAGGCGATCTGTAGGAGAACGCAACTCTACTACAAAATCTGGACACAGGGGTACATAACCGTCCTGTTGCTGTTGAGTTAAAGCATCCCAGCGTTCTCGCTGTACCCAACTGGCATCGGGTGAGCGTTTAGCGCCATTAGGTAAAATAAACAGAGTTGAAGAATCAAATCCTTCACCTCTGTCCAAGTTCTCTTCCACCCAATCACCAAATTGCCTAGATAGGCTTAAATTTTTCTTTCCTGATGTTCCTCCAGTAGGTGGCACTATAACTAAATCTCCTGCTGCTGTTTGTTCAAAATTCCACTCTGGGTTTGCTCGAACGACTTGCTCGAATTCGGCATCATCAAGCTTCAATGCACGTACAGTTAGGCTACCGTTCATGTTTCAATCTCCATTCGCGAGATAATAAGAGAAATAACTGTAGTTATATTTATCTTAAGTATGAACCAGACTGCCCTAAACTTAGTTGCTATTTCCATCTTCGCGATGACGCTTTCGACGCTACTAAGTCCTTTGTTGCATTTTTCCCCCACAATTCCAGCACTTGCTACATTCAGCATTTTGGCAATTGCAACACTAGATAGCTTCAGTTTTCAAGGCAAAGGTGGTAATTTAGTTTTAGACTGGCTGGCGAGTTTTTCACCCCAACACCGCGATCGCATTGTTCGCCACGAAGCGGGACATTTTTTGGTAGCGCATTTATTAAATATCCCGATTACTGGTTATACTCTCAGCGCGTGGGAGGCTTTGAAGCAGAAACAACCAGGTTTAGGTGGTGTCAGTTTTGAAGATCGAGAGTTAGCAGCGCAGTTAGATCGGGGTATGCTGACAGCTCAGATGCTAGACCGTTATTGTACCGTTTGGATGGCAGGTCTAGCCGCAGAAGATTTAGTTTACAGTAACACCGAAGGGGGAGCAGACGATCGCCAGAAGTTAGGAATGGTTTTGACTCCTTTAGGATATACAGCCAGCGCTGTGGAGCAAAAGCAACGTTGGGCGATTTTACAAGCACGGACTTTATTGCAGACAAATTGGTCTGCTTATGAGGCTTTAGTTGGTATGATGCAGCAACGGGCTGGGGTTGATGAGTGTTGTCAGGCGATCGAGGAGAATAGCGGAATTCGGAATTCGGAATTCGGAATTCGGAATTAACTCAATACCCTTGAATCTCTCCAAGAACCACAGTGTTGTAAAAATCGGGCGGGAATGTCGGGGCGCGTACCAAAATGGAGGTGGATGTAAGAGGCGTGTAGGTTGGGGAGTCGCCAGCCTTCGGGAGTTGGGGAAGTGCTGAATCCTTGGGTTTGAAATAGGGGTTGGATTGGTAATTCTGAAGCAGAACGATGAAATTCATGTCCCCAGACTGTATCGTTTGTTTGTAACAAGGGACTATCTTGAAGCGCAACGCAGTGGCGATATCCTAGAGTAAGGCGAGAACTCATTGTAGCAGCGGTGGGAATAGCGCCTACCATTGTCCAAGAATTACCATCAAAATCAATAATTTTATCGCATAAATACATTAATCCCCCACACTCAGCATATGTAGGCATTTCTGTCAATATAGCTGTTTTTACTGAAGCGATCGCTCCTCTATTTGCTACTAATTCTTGGGCGAAAACTTCAGGAAATCCACCACCAAAATACATCCCACAAACATCTTTTGGTAATTCAGGATCGGTTAAGGGACTCCAAAATACAAGTTCTGCCCCTAATTGTTGCAATAAATCCAAATTGTCTTGGTAATAGAAATTAAAAGCGCGATCGCGGGCAATGGCAAGTCGAATTCGGAATTCGGAATTCGGAATTCGGAATTGGTGATTTGGTAATTGGTAATTGCGAATTGGTAGTTGGTAAAATCCTTCTTCCTTGTCTCCCTTGTCTCC
>NZ_PYCI01000144.1:0-16334 GCF_003015105.1 Chroococcidiopsis sp. CCALA 051
AAACTACTAAAAAAATTTGACCTAAAAAATTTGAACTATAGAGGCGAAGCCATGAAACTCTCATATCGCGGTGTCAGTTACGAACAAAATTCACCCCAAATAGAAACTATGACAGGCGCAGCTGGCGGAACGTATCGCGGTGCAACCTGGAACCATCAATATCTCAGACATATTCCCGTACCGCAGCCCAAAGTTGACTTGAAGTATCGCGGCGTTGCTTATTCCACTGGCGATCCAATCGATGTAGAAGTTGTGCGGTTGCGGCGAGAATACACGCAAGTCAATGGAGCAACTACGGACACGACAGCGATCGCTGCTAAACAAAAGCCAGTTAAGAGCGATCGCCAGCTGGTGTTGCGAGAACTACACAGCACCCATCTAGATCACTTGCGTCGTAACTTAGAACGACGGCTGCAAATCGCTAGAGAAAAAGGTGACAACCACCTGATTCAATTACTCGAAGCTGAATCGAGACAGCTAGCATAAGGTCATTTGTCATTTGTTGTTGCTAATGACAAATGACAAATAACAACATCATTTATCAGCACGGAATAAGAGAAAGCCAGCCGTGGCAAAACCAAAAATATTAGGTAACCATGCTGCTAACCACGGAGAGAGAACGCCAGATAAACCCAAAGCGTCACACATAAACAGCAGCATATAGTAACTGAAAATAATAATGACGCTAATTCCAAAACTGGTCGCTCGACCTTTACCCTTAGGATTAGTCCCTAGAGTTGCACCTACTAAGCCAAAGATAGTGCAAATAAATGGAAAAGCAATTTTTTCTTGAATCCGCAGGCTGTAACGGCGGATTTTTTGTTCGTTACCACTCATCATCGCGACTTGCAATTGTTCGCTGACTTGAGCAATATTCATTTCATCTGAGTCGCGGGTGTTAGCAGCAACATCTAAGGGGGTGCGCGGTAGTTGTAACTGTTGATGCTCAAACCGGACAATATTGCGATAGGAACTGTCAGGTGCAACTAGATAGATCGTGCCATTATAAAAATCCCACTTATTCTGTTTGGGGTTCCACTCGGCTGAATCTGACACCACAATTTGGTTGAGATCGCCACGGGAGCGATCGATTATTGTCAAACCCCTCATTCGTTGCCCGTCAAAGGCATCAGCATAGAATAGGCGAGTTAATCGCTTAACTTCTCTGCCATCTGCTAGCTCAATTTCCTGATATTCTGGATAGTAAATGTTTTGTTCTTGAAATTGGGGTTTTTCTTCCTTCAGCGCTCGACTTAGAGTCGTAGTAGCCCGATAGTTAGCAGCTGGGACGACTTGCTCGTTAAATAAAAAAGTCAAACCCATAACACAAGTACTCAGTACCAATGCGGGCAGTACCAGCCGATAAATGCTGACTCCACAACTACGTAGAGCCGTTAGTTCGCTATCGCTAGACAACCGACTGTAAGTCATTAAAGCTGCTAGGAGAGTGGACATAGGAAAAGCCAGCACGACAAAAGACGGTAGCTTTAAGAGAAATACGTCAAACGCGATCGAGATTGGGAGTCCCGATTCCACCACCCGCCGCACCAGCTCAAACACTGTACCAACTGCTACTAAAACTGAAGAGAAAGCTCCTACGCCAAATAAAAACGGTGGAATTAACTCAGCCGCAATGTAGCGATCCATCAGTGCTGGCTTGGGAACCAGCAATTGAAAGGCTTTGAAGCGTTTGTGTTTGGCAAATGTCATTGGAATGAAAACTAGGGAGTGGTTGAAGGTAATTGGTAATTGGTGATTGGTAATTGGTAGTTGGTAGTTGTTGGTTATCGCTCGCCACTACTCACTACTCACTTACAACTGAAAGTTTTGACCGAGATAGTATTTTCGTACTAAGGGGTTGTGATAGAGTTCATCCGCACTACCAGCAGCTAAAATTTCTCCCTCTCGCATGATATAGGCGCGATCCGTAATGGCTAGAGTTTCGCGGACGTTATGATCTGTGACTAGGATACCAATTTGGCGATCGCGTAGCTTTTGTACCATACCTTGAATTTCTGCGACTGCGATCGGGTCAACTCCAGCAAATGGCTCGTCCAAGAATAAAAACTTCGGTCCTTCTACTCCTGATGCTAAGGCTCTAGCTAATTCAGTTCTGCGCCTTTCTCCCCCAGAAACGCTGATTCCTTTCGTATGTGCGACTTTTTCTAATCGGAATTCTCGCAGAAGAGTGTGGAGTCGAGTTTGCCATTCCCGACGCGGTACTTGAGTTTGCTCCAGCACCAAAAGAAGATTATCTTGTACGCTTAAGTGACGAAATATACTGGGTTCCTGGGCTAAATAACCAAGACCTAACCGCGCTCTTTTGTGCATGGGTAAGCTGGTAATGTCTCGGTCATCCAACCAAACTACGCCGCGATCGGGTTTTTCTATCCCTGTAGCAATATAAAAAGTCGTTGTTTTTCCCGCACCATTGGGTCCGAGCAACCCGACAACTTCGCCCTGCGAAACAGAAATATCGACGCGATTGACAACAGTGCGCTGTTTGTAGGACTTGTAGATATTCTCTAGAGCAAATCTCATGGAGAGGAGGAGTGAGTAAAGAGCAGTTAAAAGTCAAAAGTTAAAAGTTAAAAGTTAAAAGTCAGAACTAATTGACAACTTTGTAGAGACGTTACATGTAACGTCTCTACACTGATAACTGATAACTGACAACATATCATTTCGGAGCAGTTGGGGTGCTGGTGGTGGGTTTGGAGTTAAAGCGGGGAGTTGCGGGCGCTGGAGGTTTTGATGTAGGCGGTTTGGGTTTAAAATTGGGAGTTGCTGGCGCTGGAGCGACAGTTTGAGGGTTGGTGTCGTTCACAATATAAGTAGATCTCACTTGTTGATTTGCCTTGGGTGTGGCAATAAAGCGACCTTGATCGATTAAATAAGTAATACTTTCTCCTTTAAGACTGTTACCCTGCTGCAACACATTAACGTTACCACTCAACACGATTTTGCGTTCTTTCTGATAGTATTGCGCTTGAGCTGCCGTAGCTTGAATTTGGCGAGCTGGATAAAATATTTGTACGTTACCGCGAGCTGTAAAGATGCCACTTTTGGAGTCAGCTTCCTGAATATCAGAGTTAATTGTCAGAGATTGACTAGCATCCTGTGACGGTGGCGGAGTTTGGCTTTTGGCAATTGATGGCGGGAAAATAGAAGCGATCGCTAGCGTAGCTGGTACGATCCAGCGCCAGCAAAAAGGAGGACGGCAAAAAGCGGGTACAGAAGGCATCATTAGTAGTGTGGGTAACACGGAGTTAAGCAGTGCATCACAGATGGTATCGCCCATCTGAATTTGCTGTATGTAGTGTAACAACCTCGGCGCGTGGAAGCTGAACTAGTAGCAAATGACAGCACGAAATTGGGAATGTGTCAATCTCGACGCACTCAACCATCTGAAGGTTTCGCCACTCAAATATAACTGGTGGTTGGTAGTTGGTAATTGGTAGTTGTTGGTAGTTTTTTCTCCTCAGCTCCCTCTACCCCTCTGCTCCCTGCTCCCTTTCTTCCCTGACAACTGATAACTGATAACTGACAACTGATTTATGGAAACAGTAGAGAGAAATATTGCGGCGCATCTAGCACAACCGGAGCAAATGCTTGCAGGCGGAACTGACCCAGCATTCTTTGACTGCCAAGAAGTATGGTATCCCGTCCATTACGTGCAAGATTTGGATAAATCTAAGCCCACACCATTTACTCTATTGGGACAAGATATTGCGATCTGGTGGGAGCAGCAAGCTGAATGCTGGCGAGTGTTTGAGGATAAATGCCCTCATCGCCTCGCGCCTCTGTCGCAAGGGAGAATAGCTGAGGATGGGTTGTTAGAATGCCCTTACCACGGATGGGCGTTTGCTGGTGCGGGAGACTGTCAGCGCATTCCCCAACAGTTAGCAGGTCAAGCAGCAGTGATTTCTCCAAGAGCCTGCGTGCGATCGCTTCCTACAATAGTTAAGCAAGGGCTGCTGTTTGTCTATCCCGGCAAAGCTGAGAATGCAACCAAGACTAAAGTTCCTGTCATTGAACCCTTGGAAGAATCCTTAGAGGGATGGGTTTGTATCGATACGTTTCGCGACTTACCCTATGATGCGCTAACACTGATGGAAAATGTCTTGGACGCTAGCCACGTTCCTTTTACTCATCACCGTTCCGTAGGGAATAGGGCGAATGCCAGTTCGGTAGAATTGGAGGTAGTCGAGTCTGGCAAGCACGGTTTTACAGGGGTGTGGCAGGAAGGACCTCGACGCGGAACTTTGGGACGGCAAGACACGACTTTTGTAGCTCCAGGGTTGATGTGGCACGACTTGACATCAAAGCAATTTGGACGAACCCTCACTGCTGTCTACGCTACTCCAATTCGCAAGGGTGAATGTCGGCTATTTGCCCGTTTTCCGTTTAAATTTGCTTCTAAATTGCCTGGTTGGATAATTAAGCTCACACCCCGCTGGTATTCTCATTTGGGGCAGAACTCTGTTTTGGAGGACGATCAAATTTTTCTGCATTACCAAGAGCGATATCTCGAAGCAGGTGGGGGGAGTGGTAATTTTACTAAAGCTTTTTATCTACCGACTCAGGCTGATGCTTTCGTGGTTGAGTTGCGTCAGTGGGTTAATCGGTATAATGCTAATCCATTCCCAGGGGAAACTTTACCACCGGCGTTATCAACAGCACAGTTGTTAGATCGCGATCGCTCTCATACTTCTAAATGTGCTAGTTGTAGAGCAGCACTGGCAAATCTTCAACGCCTGCGGTTAGGACTCGCGATTGTTGCAGCAGTCATCGCAATGATCAATCCACCTCTGACTCTGTTTCTAGGAGAAAATGCCGCTACAGGTTCGCTTCTGTTTGCAACAGTGGCTTTAATTCTAGGTGCGGTTTGGCTGTGGTTAGGTAGGCTGGAAAAGCAATTTTATCAAGGTCGAGAAATTCCCCTGCGGAATTTACCTGAGAAAAAGCGATCTCGCCATTAAATAACGTTAAAAAAGAAAGAGGCATTGCATTGCAACGCCTCTATTCCCTGTTTTTTAACTCTTGTAGCTGTTTTTCACTCCACACAACATAAAAAATCGCCCCGCCCATTGCTCCTACAATCAATAAAAAAGTCAGCATTGCGATCGCTCCTTTGGCAATTTACGCACTTCGAGCCAAAATTAATCCTTAATTCATCAATCTACAGTCTTACGTTCTAAATTTATCCACAGGATTAATTGCAATTAGTATAGAGATAAATCTATACTTGGCTTGATGGTGGAATTTAAGCTAGTGGCGATCGCTGGTTCTGTCTTAGCGGTACTCTATACACAAGAGTGTTTATTCGCCCGCTCGATTGCTTGTGACCTCCACTCGCATTCACCTACTAGTTAGCGATCGCAGATTTATGCTGATGGTGTTTTACTGCGAGGAACAACAAGTATGGCAATTTCGCGTGTTGCGGGGAACTGGTGTTTTTGGCGAGGGAAAAATTTACTACACCGCTGAGACAGCAGAAAAGGCAGCTAGGGAATGGATTGCAGCCGATAGTTAAATAGTGCGGTTCGATGTCACCATCAATAAATCTTTTGACTTTTAACTTTTAACTTTTGAATTTTAATTACTGTGGTTCTCGTTTCATCGTCCATAAATGCAGATTAACTTCTGGCATATCGATAGTTTTCAGCACTTGAAAACCATGCTGGCGATAAAAGTAAACGTTTTTCTCAGAGAAAGTTTCTAAGTAGCACGGTATTCCTTCTAAATCGGCTTGCTGCAAAATTGGATGCATCAGCGCACTGCCAATTCCTTGTCCTTGATGAGATGGTTCCACGCCTAGTAACTCCAAATACCAGTGACGTTCTGGCATATTGCGTTTGTGGATTTGCTCAATTTTGTTTAATAACGTCATCTGTCGCCAAAATGCTCTCACTCCAATCTGAAAAGGGAGTATAAATAAGCCAGCTTGCCACATTCGACTTAGATCGAACGAAAATTGCTCTTGAGGTATCCAGACTGCCACTCCTTTAATTTCATCTGCTGTTGTGTAGGCACGATTGTAAGTACAGCCATACCTGACTCCAAAAGCAGCACAGCACTCTATTTTACGTACTCGGTTGCGAACTCCTTGAGGAATGATATGAGTAAATGATGGAGCATTGTAAAATGCTCTGCCAATCAGCCCAATCGCTGCATCAAGTTGAGATTCTCGGAGGGGAACGATTTGAATCTCCATCTTTGACAGATCTCCGTTATGTAGTTAAGTTTTAAAGTGACCTAAGAACGAATCAGCACCTCGATCAGTTTATTCATCATCCATTCATAGCTTTCGTCTTGGGATTGAGGTAGCAGAAATAAACCTGCTTTTTCAGCTTCAATAAAGCCGTGAAATGCAGCGTGTAACATCCTCACCGCATGAACGATTTCGTCTTGACTAAATCCCAAAGGTTCGAGAATGACTGTATAGAAAGAGATTACAGTCTGAACGATTGGTATAAAGTCTGGATCGCTTAACTCTATTTGCGTACTCGTCACAACTGTATACAGTGCTGGATTTTGTTGCGCAAATCCACGCATAGCACGACCAACACCCTTGAGCGAAGTTTGCGGGTCTTTGCTCTCAGCACTACTGTTGACACAGGCTGTCACTAATCGCTGCCATCCTTCTAGAGCCACGGCACGACGCAAACCCCGATTTCCATCAAAATGTTTGTACATGGAAGGGGGTTGAATGCCAAGCTCTCTAGCAATGCGATTCACGCCTAAAGCTGACTCTCCTTCCTGCTGCAAGCAGGCGATCGCCGCCTCAATTGCCGCTTTTTTAGTTAGAGTTTGTCCTTGTGGGCGTGACATAGCCAGACTTTGAGATAATTTACTTGTAGATTTAGCTAATAGTATTAGCTTTAGCTAATGAGATTAGCTTAATAAGATCGTTTGGATTTGTCAAGCCTGTGGCGATCGTTTATCGATAGGTTTCGTGAAAGTTCTAAGAATGCTATATGATGGAGCGAAATTTTATACTCTCGGTAATCTTTTTTCGCAAAACATTACAAATAATCGCTGCAATGCCAAATTTTGAACTTAAGTAACGGAAATTCCCAACTTTTTGTATTGTATTGCTACCCATCATAAATATGTATTTTAAACTACAGAAAAATCTCAAGGAATGGGGTTTTCCTGGGGGTAAATATGCGTTGGCGGAAGCGATTTTCTCTGTTTGGCTTGTTGCTAGTAGTGAGTTTAACCGCGGTATTGCTATCGACAAACTTACTAGCTCCGAAGCTGACTCTTGCCACAGAAGCCCTGCTACAACCTGCCCCAACTCAACCACTTGGTTACTACGACTATTTTGGAAAATTACTCACCCCGCAAGCAGCCGAGAAACTCGTGCGCAAAAAGGGTCTAGATCCGAGCGCTCCTGGTGCTTTTGAACGAATTGGCGCTGTCCAGATTACCCAACAGTTGATAGAAGCTGGGGATGATATTTTCCTCAATCGCAAAGTTGGTGACACGCTGGGAATTCAAGGTGTCCTTGGTTTCGGTACGGGCTTAGCTCGGATTCAACCAGAGTTAATCGCAGCAATACAAAAATTAGGCGGGCGACCAACCACTAATTTACAACTTACCCTCCAGCAAGATTTAAAACTGGGCAGTCATTTCTATGCCAAAGGAAGCACGCTCGATACTGGTCTAGATGTCCTTTTGGGAGCTACTTTCCCGATTGGTTTAAAGCCTGATGGCAACTTTACTTGTGCGGTATGTCATGATGTTACGTCTCAACTCGGCGATCGCCTCAAGGGAGTACCTAATGGCGATCTCAACGTTCGCTTTTTGATTGCGCTTGCACCCAACTCCACAGCAGGCTTTGCTCGCTTAGATCTCGACCCGCTCGACCCTAAATATCAAGGCAACGGTAAGGCGATCGTTGATAGTCGCGGCAATTTAGTCACTCTACCCGATCCGCAAAAGTTTGAGGATGCTTTCGATGATACCTTGCTAGACGTGCCTTTCGGTCACTTTGAGAGTTCTCCTGATGAGATCAACAACACCACTCAAATACCAAGCGTTTTCACTTTTAAGAGCGGTCCCTACTTTTTCGACGGGCAGTTTGCGATCGGTCCCTTCGCTGGATTAAGTGCTACTGGTAACGGCGTTCACTCATCTGAAGGTAATTTGCTAGCAGCAGCACAGCTCAGCACCGAGACTCTGGGCTTAGATCCTGAAGTTTATTTAGGTGTTGTCCTGCAAAATGCTGCCGATCCTCGCTTGCGTTTACCAGAAGGAGTACGGGTAAAACCTTCGGAATGGCTGCGCCAGGTTGCTCCTGACCCCAGACAAGCAGAACTAGAAGATCAGATTCCTGCTCCTGGTGCTGGTACGTATCCCAATTTGCGACCTAGCTTATTTACCTACAATGGAGCAATTTTCAGCCCTGACAGCTTTGTTCAAGACGATATTGCTAGCGGACCCTTCTTATTTGCCGACAATGCTATGGCTGCCTTTCAAAATAGCCTAGTACCACCTCCCAATCGAACCCAAGAGAACATCACGGCACTGGGAAATGGTTCCGTGCGGCGCGGCGCTCAAGTCTTTCAACGAGCTAATTGCGCGACTTGTCACGCGCCTCCTTTCTTTACAGACAACAAAATTCACCCTTTGAAAGAATTAGGTAATAACTCAGCCCGTGCGCGATCGCGTCTTGCTTTGAAAGACGTGCTAGTACCACCCAAGATCTACACGCTTAACAATCCCGTACCTGTACCTGCTAATGCCGAAGTGTTAGACGTACCAACAGAGGGGATTAGCGACAGTCCAACCACTCTACCAAAAGGTTTCTTACCAGATGGCGGTTACAAGACTCTTTCCTTGCGGGGAGTATATCTCAGCGCACCTTATCTGCATGATGGTGGGGTTGCTGTCAGAGCAGGCAGCTTGAAGATACAATCTAATGGCAGTTTTACGGTAGTCGATCGCACGGGTTTAGGTTTAACTGGAACTCTCAGCATCGGTCAATCTGCCGATAGTGCGAGTAGTTTGCGTGCTTTACTAGATCGTCAATTACGCAGTCAAGTTATTGCGGCTAATCAAGCTAACCCCGCTTTAGTACGCAGTAATTTAGATGGAACGGGACATGAATTTTATGTAGACAAAACTACAGGATTTACTCCGGCACAGCAAACCGATTTAATTAATTTCTTACTTGCATTGGATGACGATCCAGGTCGTTTTTAGTCTTGCAAATGTAGCCCAACTAGGGAAAAACAACTTTAGGATTAGGTGCATGACCTAAAAATAAATGTGCTGCCGATCGCAAGACAATTTCTGAATATAGAATCTTCTGAATGGTTAAACTTGGCGCGCGTTTGGCTGCGGCATTGTATGCGGCGATTTCTCCTTCTAAGGTGAAATCACTTCCAGTCAGATAGTGGTCGTAATCGTGCATTGCCAAGAAGATAAAGCCGTAGATCGGATTAGGGTAAATAGAGCTATCGTAGCTATCAGCAGAAACCCAGAGATGACCTCGTTCAATATCGGCAAACATCTGTTTGGTATTGTCATAGCGCATATAGTCTGAAAATTGCAGATTCAGAGGCAGTTGTTGAAACTCACCCATCAGCCAATCGCACATCTGGGCGATCGCTTCATCTGAAATTTCAGCGGGGTTGCCTTCTAAGTAAAGTCTGGCAAGGGTTTCGACTTGAGACGCAATAGTGTTTTTTTGAGCGGCTACCATATCGTTCTCTGCTTGTACTGGTGCTATTCACATCCTGACAATTCCTAGCAAGAATTTCTTTGAGGTAGCTCATGTTTTAAAACATAACAATATTTAGTGAGTTGAAAGGGATGTTTTTATTTCGCGCATCAGCCGTAGGCGAAGCGTAGCGTTAGACGCAAAGACGCAAAGAAGAGCGCAAAAGGTAGTTTATCTTTTTTATTCATGTGTCGTTGTTCAAAGGAAAATTATCAAAAATCAATGATGAAAGTAGATTTGCTATTTATTAAAATCAATTTCTAATTCTAAATAACCCGTTTCTAGATCTGTGGTTCTAAGAAAACGAAATTCTTCACTGACACCAATAACTATTTCAGCAGTGGTGTAGATGATGCAACCATTAACTAAATGTCCACCAATTGTTTTTCCATTGCGATCGCTAATGACAATATGTAGATGAACGCCTGTATTAGCAAGCGTGCCATTAAGAGAAAGAATTTCAAATTTATCGTGCAATATTGTAATTTCCTGGCGATCGGCAAAGCGAATCGCTGCTTGCTTCAAACTCCCAATTGCAGTTAAAATAAACCCTGCTTCGATATTCTGTGTCTGAACGAAGTCTTTTAAACTTTGTCTTAAATCTTGGCTGGGCTTGAGTCTGAGAGGAAGAATCTTCATTAATTATTAATTGTAAATTCGTTAGATGCCACCTATTATGGTAAGGTGGACAATGCTCTGATAACTGATAACTGTTAGTTATGCAGGCAACAACCGAACAATTGCAGCAAATTTCAATTTTTTCAGGTTTGGAACCAGAACAACTGGCATATTTAAAACCACATACTTTAGTCAAAAACTATCTACGCGGAGAAATTATTTTACACGAGGGCGATCGCCTGCCAGCTAAACTCTTTTCAGTTCTAAGTGGCACAATTCAAGTTAAGAAAACCGCTTCTACGGGGAAAGAAACTATCCTGCGAACCTTGTCAGCAGGAGAATTATTTGCTGCACCTTCCCTATTTGGCGATGGAATTTCACCTGCAACTGTGGTGAGCGATCGCGACTGCCAAATTCTCACCGTCGATCGCGCTGTACTCCTAGAAATGATTCGTCAAAATCCAGAAGTTGCCCTGAAAATTTTAGTTGTGATGAACGATCGCCTACAACATTTGCACAATACCGTTCATGGATTGGCATCAGAACGAGCGATCGTGCGGCTGGCACGGTTAATTCATACTTCTGTGGTGGAAGAAGGCACGGAGACAACGACAGCGGGTCTATGTTTGCGATCGCGTCTTCCCTATTATCAAATTGCCCGCAGCATCGGCATTACCTATGAAGAATGCGTGCGTTTGTTCAAACAGTTGCAACCAATTGTCAGCTATCATCGCGGTGGTCAAATCGTGCTGCGCGATCGCCATAAGCTAGAAGAGATTGCGGCAGGAGACTGAAGCCTCTCAGTTTCTCAGCTCCCTGCTCGTGCGCTCCCTACTCCCCGCTCCCTTTTACAGAAGATTGCCTGACGATGAGTTTTGTCTCTAAGATAAGAGTTGTTTTTTTATTGGGAATACCTAAGAGAATTTCCGCCGCGATCGCGCCTTTTTCGACTAAAGGTTGTTGTATAGTTGTCAACGAGGGTCGCACTTGAGCGGCAAGGGGAATACCATCAAAGCCAACGATTGCCACATCTTCGGGAACTTTTAACCCTAGATTTTCTGCTGCCCGTAATGCCCCCAGTGCTAACATGTCGCTCATAGCAAGAATTCCTGTCGGTCTGGGATGACGCTGCAATAAAGCGATCGCCGCAGCAAAAGCCCCCTCTACACCGTGGCTGTTGGGAGTCTCTTCGATTGGCACTAGAGTAGGATCGATACCTGCCGCTTGGATGGCATCAGCATAACCCCTCCAGCGGTGTATTGCATTGCGAAAAATGGCGCTTTTGAGTCGTTGGGCATCAACTGGTCCTGCATAGGAGTCGTTGTGTAAATCCATCGCAATGATGCCTAAGTCCCTGCGATTGAGACTGAGTAAATGTAATGCTGCGGTACGAGCAGCTTGGCGATCGTCAATGCCAATGAATGGTATACCTTTTAGTACGGGTTGATCGACTGCTACTACTGGCAACTGTCGTTCCAAAACACGCACGATTGCCTCACTCTCATCGGGAATACAGTAAAGAATAAAGCCGTCTACTGCTGCTTGTTGAATCGTCTGCTGAGCAACATCGGAGTCTAAAGCTGGAACGATCAATAAACTAGCCTTTGCCTGCTCGCATACTTTCGATACTCCCTGCAAAAAGGCGATCGATACCGGATCGTTAAAAGCATAGGGTAGTGCTTCAGAAAATATCAAGCCGATTGCACCTGTTTGTCCTGTCCGCAGCATTCTTGCCATTGGGTTTGGACCCGCATAACCCATCTCCTTCGCCACCGCCAACACCTTCTGTTGAACTTCTGGAGAAAGTTGATCGGGTCGATTAAACGCATTTGATACCGTTGTACGAGATACCCCTGCTGCTCTAGCAACATCCAGTAGCGTGATGGATTTTCTAGCTTTACTCTGCTTCATGCCTTTAACATCTATCTTCCTCCAATTTTCCCTATAAACACGATTTTAGGGAACTTGATCGATTCAGAAAAATTGTTTAGCATGAAATGGGAACTGAATCGATTCAGTAGACAACAAACGTAACAAAGTGTGAGGAAGATATATGATGAGAACTTACGAACAATGGCGCAACTACAGAGAGCTGGAACTAATCAGAAGACATCCACCAGCCAAAGAGTTACTAGAAGTCCAAATACTGTCTTTGTTTCGAGACATTTGGGGTTCCTGGCAAAATTTGTGGTGTAGCAACAACGAGCCGCAGATTAGCGAGATAACAGATTCTACCGGACAGACGCGATGGAAAATCTACGAGCCAACTAGCGATCGCACCTTTCAACTCGAATCGCATCAGGAAGTTTTAACTTGGCTAGAACAGCGGCATCAGTGACCAGTGACTAGTGGCTAGTGGCTAGTGGCTAGTGACCAGTGACCTGTTACCAGTTAATTGCGACTTTTGATTTCTGACTTTTGACTTTTGACTTGCGAGCGGGGTGGGGTTCTGTGGGAACCGAAATACTTTTCACTGCGATAACGCAGCCAAACTCTTAAAACTTGGGGAATTTGGTCTTTTTGCTCCGGCGTGAGAGTATTGTAGAGCGCTAAAGCGCGATCGCGTTCGCCCCGACAAGCAGCGTTGTTATGAGCATCCCAGTAACTTCTAGCAACGCGAATGCGGCGACAAACCTCTTTGATGAGTGCTGCTTCTGATAAAGGTTTTTCCTTGGTCATTGGTTATGAGTAGGTGGCTAGTAGCTGGCGGCTAGTGGCTTGAATCTTTTCGATCGCTAGCCACTAGTCACTCTTCACTACTCACTTAGATGGCGCGAGTTGGTTGGCTTTACGGGCAAGTTCTACATCTTTGGCTGTAATTCCGCCAGCGTCGTGAGTGGTTAGATCGATCGTAACGCGATTGTAGACGTTAAACCACTCTGGATGATGTCCCATTGACTCGGCAACTAGTGCCAGACTCGACATAAAACCAAAGGCTTCTACAAAAGACTTGAACTGATACTGACGGTGGAGTTTTCCTGCTTCTATACTCCAGCCGCTCAATTCTCCCAAAGCTTTTTTTAATTCTGCTTCAGATAGTTGAGAGTTACTCATAGCATACTCCTGAATCGCTGGCTGTATAGCAGAAATTGAACTACTAAAGCTAGGTTGACTGAATAGAGCGATCGCTGTCAACAACAAGCCTACAAAAAAGAGCGCGATCGCTAAGTGCAATGAATGCTTTGGTAACCATCTCAATAGATATTTTTTGAAATTCATAAAAAAAACAGAAGTCGTGCGATCGTATTGGTATCGATCGCAAATTATGTCATAAAATTTTTTATCTCAGCAGATGTACTCAAAATTCTTTCGCGAGCGCCTCTATTGCATACTACTATTACAGCCTAGTTTTTTGCCTGATATAGCAACCTATTTGATTCATGAACGTGGAGCAGGCTTCTAGCCTGCCGCAGACTAGAAGCCTACTTTACAAATCATTTAGAACTGCTATGTAATATAATCCGATTACCATCAGGATCGTATGCGTAAATTTCTCTGCCGTGGGAGGCTGTAACAATTTGCCCTGGTGGTGGACAGCCGATTTTAGTGAGATGGGCGATCGCTGCTTCTAGATCTTTTACTTCTAAACACAGACTCATGCTGCTTTGAGTTGAGTTCATAAATTCTGCTTGGTTTGATACTTTAGGTTTAAATATGCCCAAACGCAAACCAGTCACCTGAAATTCTGCATAAATATTAGGAATTCGATCGAGCGGAGTTTGCTCTAGAAATTGCTGATAAAAATTGACTAGCAATTCAAAATTTTGAGTTGCTAACGTGACTAATGAATTCGTGCAATTTAATACCATGTTTGTCCGTCTATCATTTCTAGCTCGTTTACGAACAACAGATATTTTGTAATACAGTGGGCAATGCCCACCCTAAACTTTCATTTCTAAACTTAAATTTCACTGTTTCTTTTTGCCCGTTGTCAGTTTCCTCTTTAATTACTATTTACTATTGCAGGCATATGTGAAACATCTCTTGCAAGATCGCCTAAAGTGCGAACATTGGCAGCAAATTCAAGCAAAATTCCATCGGGATCGAAGAAATAAAAGGATGAAATAAATGTATTTTCATCGAGTTCGTTAACAAAACCAGATGGAACATCTGCATGATGTAATACAGGTGTAGCTGTTACACCTTTAGCAGCTAACTTTTCTCTGTACTCTTCTAGTTTTTCTAGAGGTACGTTAAAAGCAAGATGATTCATCGAAGCATGGGCGGTTGTGAAATTACCATTTTGCAATCCTTCAGGATTAACTGATGCAATTCCAGGCGCAGCGGCTGGTGCTTGGGGAAACCAAAAAAATGCGATCGCATCGCCGTTACCAACATCAAAGAAGAAATGCTGCCCACCATCAGGGAGGGCAATTGTTTTAATCAGTTTTAGCCCTAAAGTATTAGTATAAAAATCTACTGTACGCGCCATATCTTTGCAGACCAAGGCAATATGATTGATACCCTGCAATTGAAAATCTATCATGCTAAATACCTCTGAAAAAGAAAGGAGATCGGAGTTTATTTAGTGAAATCGTCTGCTAGTGAATTTATGTTCTCCAGCCTGCTGCCATAGTATCATCCCGATTGCTTAGATAACACATGATACGTTAACTGAGTGCAAAAAACGATCGCTACCCAGGCGATCGCATATTTATCGTACTAACCTTGTTGGCTAAACTTATTCCTCTAGATAACTAGAGCTATCCCAAAAAATCTGCTCTAGAATAAACTTGATTGCTTCCAAATATAGAGCGTTGTGATAAGATTCTTCATATTTCTCAAACAACTCTTTAATAGTAAAAACTCGTCGTTTAGCTGGTTTCGTTTGCTGCTGAAGATGATTTCGAGGTGCTACAGTTTTGACTTGCTGCTTAATTAAAGTAACTTGAACGGGCAATTGCCCTTCCGCTTGTTGAAGCGATCTTTGTCTTCCTATCCTGACTCTCTTGCTTTTGTTTTTAGGAGGAAACAACAAATATCCAGCTACGAATTTAGTAGAAAGCAGTTGAGAGTGTTTGAATTTCATGATGTATTCCAATTATGCTTCGCTTCAAGTAGGAGTATCTAGTCTGGCAAGATGGAAGCTAGCTGAGGCAGTCTCGATCTCTCGCTCCAGCTCTACCATGCTCGGTAAGCGGGTAGGGAAGGCAAGGGAGAAGAAAGAAGCGGTCTTAACAATCGGAAGAAAATAGAAGATTCTGCCTTGCTCAAGTCGGGAAAGAGTCAACTCGTGACCGACAATTTGAAATTAGGATATTAATGTGAATAATTTGTGAACTGTTGACGGTTGATGGTTTTTTGGTTGTTGCCCCTCTGCTCCTAGCCTCCTCTGCTATCTTCCCCCAATTCTGGTACGGGCGGGTTTTGTGGGGAGATTGCTTTAGTTGTAAATCTTTGGTTAAACCCGCCCCTACAATTCCCAACTCTCGACTCCCGACTCCCATCTTTCCTTATTCACTCCATTGCAGGATATCGCAGATTTGTGCTACCAATTCTTGGGCTTTGAAAGGTTTGGCGATCGTACCCGCTACGCCTAAATCAAGTAATTGCTGTTGTTCGCTGGTTCTGACTTTGGCAGTGAGAAAGATTGTGGGAATATGACAAGTAGTAGTATTTGCCTGTAGTTGCTGAAATGTTGCGGGTCCATCTAAGTCTGGCATCATCACATCTAGTAGAATCGCATCAGGTTGTTGAGCTTGAGCTATGTCTATGCCTTCACTACCAGAAGCTGCTGGCAAAACCTCCCACCCTGCTACTGCTTCGAGACTGAATTGGATAATTTCTCTGACACCATCTTCATCATCAATAACTAGTACGCGCTTAGTAGTCATGTCGCTACACTTCAAATAGTCATAAAGCGATTATGCCTGCGATCGCAAATGGAATTGGTAATTGGTAGTTGGTAGTTGGTGAGTGGCTGGTGGTTGGTGGCTGGTGGCTGGTGGCTGGAATTACTTCCTTGTCCCCCTTCGCCCCCTAATCC
>NZ_PYCI01000145.1:0-16319 GCF_003015105.1 Chroococcidiopsis sp. CCALA 051
TTGATTAAATCTCATCCCAACTACCAAAGTCTACGTTCCTACGGCACTATCGCCGCCTGATTCTGTCCGATGTATTGTCATGTAATAGGCACGCTTAATATAATCTAAATTGCACGTTACTTTGAACTGGGGATGCTGATATAGGTCTAGTAGATAATTCCAGAGGTTTGAATAGTCAAGAATTCGTCGCAAATTGCACTTAAAGTGACCGTAATACACCGAGTCGAAACGATAGAGCGTTGCAATCAGACAAATATCGGCTTCAGTTAAGCGATCGCCACATAAATAGCGTTGCTTGCCCAGAACGATTTCCCATCGATCTAAACTCTCGAACAGTTGGGTCACGGCTTCTTCGTAGGCGGCTTGCGATGTTGCAAAACCAGCGCGATAGACACCAGCATTGATTGGTAGATAGATTGCATCAATGGTTTCATCAATCTGCTGTTGTAGGTCGTGTGGATATAAATCTACTTGCTGAGTTGCCAATGAAGCAAACTCCACGTCAAACATCCGCACGATCTCGCGAGATTCGTTGTTGACGATGGTTTGAGATTGCTTATCCCACAAGACGGGAACAGTGACTCGTCCCGTGTATTTGGGATCGGCTTTGAGATAAATTTCTTGCAGATATTGAGCGTGATTCACCCAGTCAGGAATGGCTCCTGGTGCTTGACTAAACATCCAGCCTTTATCGCTCATAATCGGATCGACGATAGAAACTGAAATGGCATCGTTCAACCCTTTGAGTTCGCGCATAATCAAGGTACGGTGCGCCCACGGACACGCCAAAGAAACGTAGAGGTGATAGCGTAGAGCTTCTGCCTTAAACCCGCTCTTGCCATCGGCACTCACGCGATCGCGAAACGTTGTTGGGATCTCATGGAAATCAACGCTTTGATTTTGCTCGTTCTCATCGGTTATCCATTTACCTGCAACCATCATTCCTGATGCCATAACCTTCTCCTAAATGTATTGGTGTAATTGTGCCGTTGCTACTATAGTTAATTCGATCAAAGTGTTATTAGAGTAGGCTTAAATTGTCGTTTTTTTTGAGTGATACTGTTAATTGCACTCGCAGCAGTCTAAAGTATTAGAGCAATCGCAAATAATAAAGGGTGCAGTCTCAGTTTGCACCCCAGTTTAAACATAAAGTTTTAAATTAGAATTGAATTGTTATCTATAACTTCACGACTTGTCCGCTAGATTCCAGAAAATCTACTCTGGATTAAGAAGTTTAGCCAAGGACAGCACCATGTTGCTACTCGGTTCTTGCCATTGTGGAGCGGTACATTTCAGCGTCAACAGCCTTCACCCATATCCTTATATGCGTTGCTACTGCTCCATCTGCCGGAAGACAGCGGGAGCTAGTGGATATGCCATTAATCTTGCAGGCGACAACACGACTCTGAAAGTTGAGGGTGAGGAAAATATTGCAGTCTACCGTGCTAAAGTTCAGAATCCCGAAGATCCAGAGCCAATTCAGAGTGAAGGAGAGCGTCGCTTCTGTCGTCATTGCGGCTCGTGCTTGTGGGTATACGATCCCAGTTACCCAGATGTCGATTAACAGGTTGTTTGTCGCTTTAACAAATTAATGTTATCCGATCGTCAACTGCTGAAAACAAGTCGGCTCTGGGAGTTGTAGTTTTTTGAGCATACTTCACAAGGCGCGGTTGAGCAATCGCTTCAACAACTGAAACCGCTTGTGCTGCAAGGTTTTCTCTTTCGATAACATCAATCTGTTAAGACGGTAAATAATTTGTTAACCAACATCAAATAGCCACCTCCTCCATCTGTGCTAGAATCCCTCCAGTAATTGATGAGCAGGTGATGATGGGTGAAGGCTGGCTGCTTCCAGGCGGGATTAGAAGTTGGGTAAGTTACCGCAGTATCCTCAGCATCGGCAGTGCTGGAAGCATCCTCAGTATCGGCAGTGCTGGGAGCATTTTGAGTATTGGCAGTGCTGGAAGTATCCTCAGTATTGGCAGTGCTGGAAGTGTTTTGAGTGTCTTGAGTGTCGGAAGCGTATTGTCTGTTTTGAGCGCCAGCAGCATTCTGAGCGTACTGCAATTCAACATGGGGTGGATGCGCTGAGTGAAAATTGTTGTCAATACCTTTAGCAACGGATAGATTCCGTTCTAAGTCTGAAAGCTTCTACTCCTCCACTCCCAGCACCAGCAGCTTAATTTTCTCAATGGGCGATCGCATCCCGTCCAGTCGAATATGTGGAGCGCCTCATGCATCTAAGAATGGATACGTCTCCACAGGTAACGCTTTCACCTGGGCATGGATGTTTGAAACAGTTGGGATGTTTGATGAGGGGTTGCTTTCTCTGGGCGATCGCGAGTGGGGGAAAAGGTAACGGGTAAAGGATACAAGGTGATTTATTCAAAAGAAGCCTATGTACTACATCCAGCTAGGAATACACTTGAGGCGCTGTTGAGGAAAGTTAGGTTGCAAGCTCGGTATAAGTCACTACTCAAGTCTTGGACGTGGAAAGATTTATTTTGTCAGGTGTTGCCGATGGTTTGGAGATTTTATTGCAACATCATAATCTTTCTAATCAAAATAACAGATTTCGGTTTTTCCTAATAGTTTGTGTCATTGAATATGTTGTTATTCGAGGGATACTGAGATTTCTTTACTCCTCAAATTTAAGAACTAAAGGCTTGATTTTTATGATCTGCAATCATATATTTGCTTAAAGTTTAATTATCTCAACTTTTTAAAGATAATATAAAATAAATAATGTAATTAATTACACTCGTACATAGGCAATGTATTTAATTACACTCAGATATATAAATTATAAAGTTTTGTATTAGAACAGCGAAAATACAAAAGCATATTTTGTTGAGACATTAGATAGCAACTTTGCTATTGAATTCTTAATGTTGATAACACTCCTGGTGAATACGTCTATGTATGAATGCAAGCAAAAAGCTATCTATGAGTTACGAGATTGGAGTGTATTTTCGTGTAAATTACAAGGCTAAAAATAAAGTAGATATATATGAATCAGAACTATAAATCAAATTCTTTAAGTAATAAAGAAACATCGCCGTTCAAACAGTTTTTTGAATTTCAAAAATTTCAAAAAACTCGACGAGCAGTATTATCTGGAGAACCAATATACGAACTAAGTTTGGAGGAGCGACAAAAACAAGACTACCTGGATGCTTTATATTTCAACCTTCAAGAAAGCTTTTTTGCTGCTTTACCTACTGTGGTAATTATAAAAGTTTTAAATTGGATATTCGAGAATTCTAAATCTCCTGTTTTAGGAGAAACGCAAAAGTTTTTTGAAGTGTTTCAAGGAATACGTGGAGGTCTTACTGCTTTTGTTGCCCCCATAATATTTACATTCCTTGCCTCATTTTTGGCTAAAGCATCACTTAAAAAAGTAGACTATACAACTGAGAAAATTAATAGAACAACAAAGGCATATCTTTATTTCGATGGTGCTTGTGGGTTATATTTTCAAAGTTCTCTCTCATTGAGTTCTTCATTAATTCTCTGGTTAGCAAATCATTCTATTGTAGGGAACTCAATAGGAATATGGTCAATGAATTTTGCAATGATTCTTCTCCTGATTGGTTTACTCGGTCAATTAAAAATAACATGGTGGTCAATACCTAGACGGCTCTTCAGAGTCAATGGCTATACGTCTAGTAACGCACCTTGGTTTAAGTACTCACGCACTCTTTTGTTTAGTGTGCCGATACTATCATTTATTTGCTATGTGATTTTAGCAGCTCTTTCATTTACTCTTACTCTTCTTTTGCTAGCAATCCAACAATAGTAAAAACACAGGTACAGCAACTGCAATCTGCTAGTATCTTCCAAAACTAGCAGAACCAAACTCTTGATGTGAAGTTAAAAAATTGCTTGCAGCTGCTCAGTAAAAGAATTTAACCATTCAAGTATTGCCGATGGGGGGGGAGGTTTTATTGGAGACTGGTGAGCGATCGCAATTTACTCGCTCTTGAGGCTAAGTTTTGGTTTCTTCTAGTAGTCTATGCCATCAAATATGTTGTTGCTTGGGAGATGGTGAAGTGGTTTTACTCCTGTAGCCCAGGACTAGGAGCTGGGTTTTTTGGGTTTGCGATCGCATTGATGTACAGAATCAATAAGTCTAAGAATTCTAAGCTTTCAGAAATAATATGACTAACATAATTTAAGATGGCATTTTATCTAGATAATTGTAAAGTTTTTTAGTGAACTTAAGAAAATGCAGGAGTGCACTGCGTAGAAACTCACTAGATGGCAATTTTACTATTGAATTTAATAGCCGTCCCAAGCACGCAAGTGATGCTTTCGGGGTAAGAGTAACTATGGCAAAAGATTATGTGCTATTTCTGCATGGTGTTAATGTGAGGGAATCAGAAGAAAATGAAAAGACGAAAAACTATACCTATGCTAACAGTCTGTTTAAGTTGATTACTGAGATAGTCCAGCAGAAATCTCCCACTCGTAACTGCATCAAAGTGCCACTTTACTGGGGTAATGTTAACCGAGCAGCATTGAATGAATTGCTAGTAAGCCTGCAAGGTTCGTCTAAGTGGAACCAACTCTGGTTTCAGGATTTTCGCAAGAGTCAACTATTGCAATTTGTAGGAGACGCAGGACTTTACATCAGTCGCCTAATTGGATCGATGGCAGCCGACCAACTGAAGGAACAAGCATTTAAAGGCTTAGAGGAATATGAACCAGAGGATCGCCTACATTTGGTAACTCACAGTTGGGGGACAGTAATACTGTTCGACATCTTGTTTGCTAGTCGCTGGGATAACCAGGGAATTCCAGGCTATTCGAGTGTGAAGGCTATCCGAGATCGACTTTATGGTATTGGCGAAAATCCCACACAAGGTATTCGGTTAGCTAGCATTCAGACTATGGGTTCTCCAATTGCTTTGTTCAGCCTAATTACTATTAGTGGTAGAAATGCTAACGATGAAAGTACTTTTGACATTAGCCCTGGTTTAGAAAACTTGTTGAAGAATCTCGTTCAAGGAGACAAAAAGTTGCCTTGGCTCAATTTCATTCATCCTGGCGATCCGATTGCTTGGTCATTGGAAAAAGTTATTAACAAGTTGATTACTGGTTCCGAGCGCTACGTTCAGGTAGAAGATATTCTCACTCGTGGTTCCGGCTTCTGGGAATTGATTGCTCAAACACCTCCTATCCGACAGACATTCTTAGCATTAGCAAATGGTGGCAGCGCTCACGGGAGTTACTGGCACAATAGAGAGCTAGCACAACGAATAGCAACTAACATTCTAACGGTCTAATCAACCAAAAGACTGTGCTAACACTAGTAATTTAGTTCTACAGTTGTAGATAATTGTAGGGGTAAATTTCTCAGCTTTAAATAGTAATAAAGATAGGTAATAAGAGCTGTACTGCTAGCTTTAAATGGTGAAACTAAAATGCCTTTTGTAAGAATTGAGACTAATCATGACTTCAGCTCAGAAGTTGTTCAAAATGTAATAACTCAAATTACTGAACAAGTTCACACTATTAAAGGCGATCCTCAAGCCATGATACTGGTAGTTGTCAACACCAAAGTTAATGTGGCTTTTGGTGGTGATTATGAAAAGCCTGCGGCTGTCGTTCAACTAATGAGTCTGAGAATGCCCGTAGAGATTACAACCAAGCTGACAGAAAGCATTAGCGATATCCTACTAGCCAAATTTAATGTTCCAGCTAACAGAATGTATATATTTTTTCAAGAATTTACCAAAATGCATTTGGTTGGCTGGAATCGGACAACTTTTGAGCAGATCTTAGGTGCTGATGATTTAGCTGATGTAGAAGCAGCCCGGATGGCAAGTGAAACCGCAAAAAAAAAGATTGTGGAGTGTAGCAATAGACATGACTAATTTTATCCAAAGAATTCTGAATGGTGAAGTATCACTAGAAGAATATACTAAAACGGAAAGGGAACGTTTAGTTTACAAAATTCTGACTAATTTACCCTTGTCCTCCATTTTAAAAATTAAACAAGAGCTAAAAGGCAATGTAATTTCCAAATCTCGACGAGCATTTGGTCAGATAGTACATCGTGACTCATTAGTTCCTATTCCCAATTTAGGCTTGGAACTATGGGATAGAGATCCATTTGGTTTAAAAGATTATTTGGGTAGTGGTGAAACCGATGCAACAGGAAAGTTTGAAATCTTGTATGATCCGAAATCTGGGGGATTTGGCGATGCACCAGATTTAGAATTAAAGATTTTCGACCCGCCACAAACTATCTTAATTGATGGCAAACAAAGCCAAGTTAGGAACTTAATTGAGGTCAAAGACGGCTCTGAGAATACTACAGATGACTATGATTTTGGGGTTGTGCAAATTTTATATTATGAGTACGATCCGCAATATCCGTTATTTTCTTACTGCTTACCAGATTCTATTCGCCATGATTTTGTACCTCAAGCTTTAGCTGTGACAATGCAATCTGTAGCCAAGTATGGTCAGATCATGAATAACCTCATCCAAAGAAATCGCCGTAATCCTGATGAGCCGTCCTACGATGAAATTCAAAAATCATTTCCAGAAACTTTAACGCTAATTTTAGAAAAAAACCATAAGGGCTATACCAGGAGTGATGAATTTTTTGGTGAAAGGATGCTGAATGGCTTCAATCCATTAATTTTTAAAAAGGATAAAAATAATCCTTCACTGTATACCACTGCTTTTAATGGTGACAAATTTACCCTAACTGGCAGAATAGATATGCCGAATTACAAAGTCAAATTTGAGTTAAAAGAGGGAAAACTGCTACCTATTGAAATTACGCTACAATTTCGCGAAGATGATTGCGTACAACCAAATCCCCTCTTAAAAGCACCACAGACTTATACCCCTGCTGATGGGAACAAATGGTTACAGGCTAAACGAGTTATTCGCGCTACACATCTAGGTGTTTTAGGTGAGGTGAAGGGGCATTTAAGCCAGTGTCATTTTAATATGGAACAGTATGCGATTGCTTTCTTGAGAAACATTAGAAAGAATCCGCTACGCGAGTTCTTATACCCTCACCTCAAAGAAGTAGTCCACATTAATAGATTTGGTCGTCAAATCCTTATGAACCCCACAGAAGGATTTTTTGCCAAGCTAGAACCCATGATTATTAACCCAGATATGTTGCGATGGGTAAGAACAAATATCGGCACATATGATTGGACAGATTGGCAACCTAGAAAACCTCTTTGTGAAGCTCATACGTTTGCCAAACTTGGCAATTTATATTGGGATATTCTCACTGCTTATATAGAGTCATTTTTTACGGCTAATCAAGTAGAAATTGCGAATAACTGGACAGAAATACTGAATTTTTCTAACGATTTAGTACAAAACAGCGTTCCCTATGTTCCTCTAAGTATGGAACAAGTAGATGATGGCGATGAATGGTACGATCTAAACGAAATTGAACATTCGTCAAATCCACGCCGAGAAGTTAATGGTGAATTAAAAGCTATTAGACCAATTACTACATCGTCACAACCAACTGAGCAAGATATAGCAAATCTGAAACAAGTCTGTAAATATGCCATTTATCAATGTACCTTCTGGCACAGTTGGATTCATAACGAACATAATCCTGAGTTTGGTGAATTAAAGTACGGCGATTTGTTGACCAATGGCTCAATGGGCGATGAAGATGATGAGAGTGTATTGCCGGGTCGTGAGGTAGCCAGTATCATTTTGGCTGTGACCAATATGCTGACTAATTTTGACTACGGCTATATGCTCAAAAATGAGGATGGAGATATACCACTCAACTTAATTCAACTTATTGAAAGTAAAAGGGCAGAGTTTGAAAAATTGGGGTTCGATCTCACTACTCTACGTTCTAGATTGAATAGTTAATATTTGGAGAGAGCGGTCGAAACAGTTAGGCTTTGACTGCTCCCTTTTTTTAGAAAAATTCATCAAAATAATTACCAAGAACGCGAGTTAGTTTCTGACTTTAAACAATTATTTTTGAGCTATCACCATGACAACAATAGAGACTTTAGATTCTACAAATGAACTAGATTTTGGCAAATGGATATCACTTAAAAACGTTCAAATAGTTCCATTAGAGATTGAGTATTTTTGGTCAGCATTTGATAATTATCTAGAATTTCTCAAGGGTTTCAGCGGGCGTGACAATGTTGAATTAGAAACAGATGCCGGAAAACCCGCAGATGGTCCTGGTGCTATTGTTAGATTTGATTTTCAAGGTTCGCTACAGGTAGGGAAGTGCCTCAGCCCCGACGAGCGCCCGCATCTAGTTCGCTTACTCGCCGCTCACATCCGGCAGTTTCCGCACGACCAAAATGCTTATAGCTGGATACCAGATTCCAGCCGTCAGCTAAAAGAGAAAGCGATCGCCCCTGCTACTAGAGAGCGTCTGTCTATCGAGGAATTTGACGATCGCTAGGTATTCTTGCTAATCGAGTGGGAAATTACTGTCACTCGTCTCGGTTAGTCATGAATGGCGATTGCATTGCTGTTCGTCTGAGAACAATCCCCAATGAAGGGGCGATCGCTAAAGCTCTAGAAAGTTTGTCTCGAACGTATCGGGACTACAAAGCTCGATCGAGCTTATACTACACTTATAATACAAGAAGTTTCAGCTTGAGAGGCACTTTAGCAAAAATGATTCTCCCTTGTCACTTGCTGTCACCAGGAGTTTACCTATGTCTACTAAATCGACTATTGCATACGGAGATAGCTTTCATTTTTATCACGAAATGCTGGACGAAAACTACGTATACCTGGAGTTGGAAGGAGCCATGTACGAGGCAAGCTACAACTGCGTCATGGTTCCAATTCCAATCCATATTTGGGAAGTAATTCGTAAACGAGGCGCACCCGACCTTTCACTTGTAGACAAGAGCGATGAAGAGTTACTAATTCAAATAGAGCAGGACGTAAACGAGCGGATTAGAGCATACGAGCAAGATCCAACTAGCTTCGCCGCTTTCTTTGGTTGCATACCTTACGGAAAAGCAAGCAATCCCCGCTCGGAACAAGTTCAAAGAGGCATGGAGTATTACAAGGCTCGCCGTCAGAGACAACAAGAGATAAAAGCTGCTGTTGATGAACTAGAAGAAAACAATCGTCGTTTGAATCATAGTTGAGTGGCAAGAGCGAAATCTGTAAGCAAAGCGAAAGGAGAAGGTAATGGCTTTGACATTTCGGCTTGTAGCTGTTTGTTGCTAGTAATTTTCAGATTTATATTGTGACTTTAACTTTTTTGAGGCAGCGAAGTGCTTCTAAACAAATTGCTAATGGAGCAGAAGAAGCCGAACCCCATGCGTCCTTTTCAAACCCAGCTAAAAAATTATCTTTCCCATAGCAGAACATCTCGAAATGAGAATATTTAGAGTTTTCTAAATCCCAAATTACTAATTCATTCGTCAGCTCTAATGTCTGTTGAATACGATCGCAAAGGTAGATTGAACCGTTCGGATACAAGCCGATCTAATTGAGTTAAAGAGTTAAGCTGAATAATTTCATAGCCAAAGCGGTCAAATGTACCTGTCATAGCAATTCCTGTAATAGCTATTTAATTAACCCCTATTACTCTTTCTCCTCAAAATTTCTCTCAATTTCAGAGAGCGCCTCTTCTAAAGAAACCATTTTCTCACTTTTGAGTCGCTCTATTCCTTCTGAAAATTTTGTTTTAGGGAAGTGAGAATAATCTAAAACTGGACGATTTAAGGCTTTGCAGTAACATTCTAGGTCTTTCTTTAGTTCTTCAAGATTTTCTCCATGCGGTTGTGCTGGCTCAGTAGTAATGGTTCCTACATTGCCGTTTTCATCATAATAAGCTTCATGAATACTAAAGGAAATTTTGCCTGAAGGATTTTCTCGTTTAACGATGCGATAATTCCAGAACATAGTGAGATTCTCCAAACTAGTATAAGTCAAAAATGACTATTTGTAAATATTAATGCGTGCAAATTGGATTTGCGAGATTTATACAACGATCGCAAATTTTTAATTCCTAAATAAACTTAAAGCTGTTAAATGGTCTTCACTCGAAGAGTTCTGTTTCAATAGCTACTACTGCTGAAAACTGTTGCCGTAAATTTTGATATAAAGTTTCAGCACATAATTGACGCGCATATAAACGTTCCATGTTGCCCATCTCTGTTACCGGAAAGATAGCCAAAGTCAAACTCTACCTTAGCAGATTCTTCTGCGCCTACGTAGTCTAGTTCTCGGTTACAACCGTCGCAAAATTCGGCGTAAACTGGGAGGTATTGATAGTTAATTATCCTTTGCATAATCAAATTTCTTGTAAATATTTTCAACAATTACGGGAGCAATTAATATTTGCAAGTAATTCTTTCTGATTGAAGAAATTAGCTTTATTGGAGTGATTTTCTGAACTTTGCTACTGGAACAAAAGTAGGCGATCGCATCTCTCAAATGCCTATTTTACGATTCAATTGCGCTCTGCTCAATTTGATGCATTTTTTCCTTAAACGCATTTCGGTAAGCGATGAGGAGACGCTCTGGTAAACAGATGCTAACTAATTTGGCTCGCAAAATATCCCGATACCAATCAATCCCTAATTCCAAACCAATACCCGCTTTATGGGCTGGTTCGTAGCCATTGCTATTTTCACTCCATGTTTTAGCCCAATACTCTACTACTTCTTGAGCTTTATCCAATTCATTGCACTCGAAATGTCCAGGCTGGTCTGCGCTGAAGCGAGCTTCCCCACTGCTATAGTCAAGCATATGTTCAAAGGGGTCGTACCACAAACCTAGTAGATGCCCTGCAAATGCTTTGGCTTCCCACCCTAATTCACTCATTAACTCCAAGTAACTTGGAGTGAAATGAATTTGGTCATTCTCATCTAATTCTGCAATCTGCACCCATTTTTCGTTACGACTAACTGGCATGGCTTTATTCTGGGATGATAGGGAACCCGCCGCTGCATTAACCGATCGCTGTTTATCCGCGCTGCTAGTTTAACTGTTGCAGAGCGTTTTCACCCTTGACTTTAGGGTGAAAACGCTCAAGAGCGCTAGTGAATCTCTAAACATCCAACCTCTACCGCACCGTTTAATAACTTCATCACGCTACCAGAATTTAATTCGTTCCACGTATTTCCCAAGTCAACCAGGGGATACACACAATCGTCGTCTTGGCTCCACACGTAAAGCGTATCTGCGTGCTACCTTTCGCCTAAATCTCTCAGTACAAAGCCCAAATTGCTGTAAAGCCGCCCGCTTGCTTCACTCTCACCAATTAGTGGCAGCATCATAAAATTTAGCCAGAGGTGTTGATTCTGGTACAGGTCTTCTAAAATTGGCTCTGGATTGAAATTGTTCCAACGTCCGCCACTCAGCATCAACGCCTCCATCAATTGCTGTGGCGTGCATTGACCGACCTGAAGCGATAGATCGAGTCTCTTCTTGGGTTCATCTTGACGAGGCGATCGCCCCCAAACTGCTCTTCGCTCTTTTAACGTCTGGCGGCGCTGGTCGCGGGGTTGGGCTTCAAAGATCCATGCACCTTGCGAGTAAGTTGTAGGAGCGCCAACGGTAGGTAATGGTGCTGGAATTTCCTTAAATCCTGTTAATAGTCTTTGATATCCGTCTACTTCATCGAATGCCGTCCAGTCCGAGCGCCACACGCACTCTAAAACAAAGCCTGCCGTCACGCAAGGATGGCGATCGCCATCCATTAAGATAATTGCAAGCGCGATCGCTATCGTCAAAACGCGATAGCCATTGTGAGGCTGCTTCCCACTTGCTAAGCGGAGCGCCATCTTCAAGTTGCATTCTTTCTGAGGAGCTGAACATGGTGGGTTAGCAGTCAACTCGTTTAGTAAATTTGTACCATACAAGTGAGAAAGTTAAAAGGCGCAGATGCGTATTGCCGCTTTTAGCTTGCAACACCATCTACTGAGATTACTAATAAGGCGATCGCCTTTCGGTAGAAATCGACTTATTTAAAAACTCGCTACCTTCAAGTCGCTCAATCTTACCCAAATGGTTACGCGCTGTTAAAGCCGATCCGTTGTTCGCGACAAGTCCGTTGGTAAGTGGCATCTAGATCGACAGGCAGGCAAAGCTCCCCAGGCAACCATAGCGGCAAGATTGGTAATTGGGTTCCCAAGCTCAGCGTTTCTTGCCACATATCTAAATTGAACTGCTTAGTTCGCTCGACAATGCGATAGGCAACTGCATAAAGGTCTGCATCGAATTGATTCAGATTTGCCACACCAAGCTGCTGCATCAAAGCAGCGTGCAAATTAGCATTGCGACTGGTGACAACATCCACGACTACTAACCCAATGCCTAGATTTAAGTATGTTTGGCATTTAGCAACAAAGGCATCTCGATGATTGGCACAATCCTTATTGGCAGGACTGACTAACTCGATGGCTCCAGCTAAGGTAGGTCCCGCTTCACTGCTGAAAATGCTAATTTCGACTGTCTCGCGAGTGGGTTGAAAAGGAATGGTTTGGGTGGGGGGCGCTGGTTGCCAATCTGTAGCAGTCAAGGGCAGCGCAATTACCGTACCGCTTCCATCGTCAGCGAGAGTGCTTTCGTCAAAGGCTGCAACATCAATTTCAATCCCAAACTGCACGTTGGGTTCGGCAAAGTAGCCTTGAGGCAAGTGCTGGTTGAGATCCGAGGCGATGTATGTTGCCCATGCGTTATGAAAGGCGTGCCAGTGGCGGCGCACACTTAGAGGCGGATGAAAGTGATCTAGTAAGACCATCGCCGTCGATCGCAGTAGGCTAGACCTGCATACTCTACTTATCTATCTTCCATTATTTTCCATCGGCGTGCTTGATCCCAATATGGAAGGCATGGAGCGGGATGTTGCTATATACAAAAGACTTGCTATAGGTAAAAAGTTACGGAATCAGCTATTCAGATTGCTTGTCACTCCGTCAGATGTTTCCCTCTCGATTGCTGCAATAGCAAGCTACTCAAGCTATCGAATCGGTAGCGGATGCAGCTCTACCGTAGGGTGGGAAACAATTGTATTTCTATCTCGGCTTTTGTAGCAGATTGCGTGTCGGTAGAAATAGAAACTTCTGGGGAAGGGTGATATCGCCCGCGATCGCTGACAATGAAGGAGTAAAGTTAAATGAAGAGAATGTAGAAATGGGTAAGGGTAGCCTGTAAATACTAGATTGAGCTGACAATAAAATACTTTTAATCACAAGTGAATGAAAGCACTATTTTTAGCAGCAGCCTTACTCTTTCTCTCCCCTGAAGCATTTACTTTAGCCAATGCCCAAGAACTGACATCCAAGAAAGTTTGCCAGCAAGGGTTGCCCCAGTGCGTTACCCTCGTCATTCGAGAGATGGAACGACGATACAAACCGCTGGCTCGACAATGCGACCACGATGCAGTATTCGCACTCAACTACCTGCGGACTACAGAAGTCTTTCAACAAACGCTCGATGAAATTGGCTATAGCGATCCCTCTGCTGTAGTTAGGGAAGATGCATTGTTTGCCGAGTATTATTTTCGGGCTTATGATGCCTATCGCAGGGGTAAGAAAGAAGATGTCCCTCTAGCTTGGCAAATAACATTCGATGCGGCACAAAACCGCTCGGTTTCAGGGTCAGGCAACATAGCTTTAGGCATTAACGCACACATCCAGCGGGATTTGCCATTTGTACTCTACGAGCTTTATTTGCAGGGTCGTCCAGTGAGTTACGAAGACCACACCCGCGTCAATGATTTTCTACAGCAAGTAAATCCCCTCAAAGAACTGGCGGAGAAATTCGATCCCACAATAGATGACCAAGACGTACCTGGCGATGAAGACGACGCTGCTCGGTTTGAGACAATAGTACAGTGGCGTGAGGCGGCATTCCGTAATTACGAGCGCCTGCGAGATGCGAGTACGGATGCACACCGGATGCAGGTAGCAAAGGAAATTGAAGAGTTTGCCGCACAGACTGCACAATTTCTGCAACAATCATTCAGTTACCCACCAGGTACGGATAGCTCCGAACGAGATGCTTACTGTCAAGCGCAGCCCAGACGCAGATAGCTACCAAGTTTTTCTATTTACTGGTTTTGGAGCCAAGCAGCTAGAGCGTCAGGATTGTTGAAGTCCAGCAATGCTTCTCCAGCTAATAAAAAAACTCAATTATAGCGATTCTCGTTATGATGCGATACATTCGTAGGGGCGCACAGCTGTGCGCCCCTACAGATCTTGTATTTCATCGAATTGAAAAAGGCTATAGTTTCTTTTCTCAATTATACCAGTATCTGTAAAATGAATATTTTAAAAAAATATTTATTTGGCAATATAAAATATTACTTTTATTAGATTACGGACGGCGGCAGGAAATTGGACTAACACCAGGTGGGAAACCGCTGCTAGGAGGAAATAAGGGAAAGCAATCTATACGTGATGTAGGTAAAATCTCAAACTCTCTGATTCTTTGCTGATATTTCCTTTGATTGAGATTTAGCTGCTGTTCTTGCAACTTATGCTTATTCTGCTGTTGCCTAACTGGAAGATTGAGTTGTCGATCGGAGTCCGGCAAACTCAACAAAGAAGCAGGCAATTTAGTAGGAACGCCATGAAATTGAGCAATCAAAATTAGGTGTAGCATAACGATACTTTCATGCTAGAAACACTTTTATATGCAATCTTGCTACTGAAGCTTCTCTTCTAGCCAACGCTCCTGCTGTTGCCGCCAAAATTGTTGTTTGTGCAAAAGCTCTCGCTCGGTACGTAAACTGGGGGGTGATGAATCGCGTATTCTGTTGCAGATATTTGATTTCAGTTTCTAATCGCTCTCGTCCTTTTTCAAGAAAACGCTGGGAGCTTCTAGGGTAGTCAAGAGCATTTACAGCTTCCCGTAAAGTTGGATGGGCATTGGCAGAAGAAATACCAATTTCTAATAGACCCAGACTGACCAAAGCTGAAGCTATAAATCTCCTTATTGCTGGAAAAAAAGGTGTAGTTTTCATCTGCCCTCCTCCCAGAATTAATACTGGGTGGTATTTGGCTAAGCTTCCACTTTTATTCTAGATAGTGCTTGTTAGTTCTGCTTTCTCTTGCGGTAGGTCTTGGCAGTTACAGCACTTTGAAACTATTCCCCATAAACGGTCACGGTAATCTTTCGCGCTTCGCGGTTTGATGTCGCATTCAAGGTGAAAAATTTGTTGCCAGGTTCCTAGCTGTAACTTGCCCTCATGCACTGGCACAGTTAGAGATGGACCGAGCCATGTTGCCTGCAAATGAGAATGTCCGTTGCCGTCATGCCAAAGAAAGTTCGTGTCCGTATTCTCGACTAGGTGGAATTAGCTTATTTAAGAGTTCGGGTAGGTCGCGTTGCAGTCCTGGCTCGAATTCAATCGTGCCGATCGCTGCCGTACTGCCAATGTTGAAAACGTGAACCATTCCCGTTCTAATCCCAGAATTTTTCACAATTCGACTAACTTCATCGGTTAGGTCGTGCATATCTCCATGACTTTTGGTGGAAATTTCGATTTGTGACTGATGAACCATAATTAATAACAATCCTCCACTTTATAGTCATGTTACATGGAAGTATTTTGGTTGCAGTACGCGATCGCTTTATTTGACTCAGGTAGAACAGGAATGATAGTAGAGCAGTTAGTCAAGTGCGATCGCAGTATCTCCAAATTAAAGTTTCTATAAAGTCTCAGTACAGATTGGACGAGAGCCTGTTCCACGTCTATAAACAGCTCAATTTTTATCACTTAAAAGTAATCAGGGATTGGTGGCTTATGGCTCTCACCAAGGAGCATTTGCGTGTAGTTATGACTGGGACGCAAGAGGATCGCGTTGAGGAATTGCGGAAAATTTTAGGATACCCAGTTAAAGAACTCGATCGCGAAGGTTCTCGGTTTTGGTATTTGCGTCCTGGTGAGAGTAAAGAGGATGCAGCTGATACTTGTCCGATCGCGGTTGGTTTTTATGCAGAATTAAATGACGGGAGCGATCGCGACATCAGGCAGTTTTTGACCGCACCAGAGCAGCAAAACGAAATCTACGGGCATTATGTTGGGCGGGTGACAACAGAGCAACCCGTAATGTATCTGCTCTTACCCCAAGCAAATCTGCAAGGGCGCGTGGTATTAATCTTACCAACTGAGGGAGGGTTACGACAGCGGCAGATTCAGACTTTTGAGTGGAGCGATCGCGAGTTACCAGGACGATTGAGCCGATTGCAACAGGGAACGGTACGCATAGCCGATCGCCTTATACCATTTTATTTTAACAATACATCGGACAGAATCAGGCGGCGATAGTGCCGTAGGAACGTAGACTTTGGTAGTTGGGATGAGATTTAATCAA
>NZ_PYCI01000146.1:0-16279 GCF_003015105.1 Chroococcidiopsis sp. CCALA 051
CTGATAACTGATAACTGATTATGACTTCAGATGAATCCCAAACACCAAAGCCAGATAATCAACCTTGGGAAGATTCAGAGGAACAAGACAAACCTCTAAACTTCTCAATGGATGCGCCAAATGGGAAATTAGAAGAAATAAATTTACTAGATGAATCTCAATCTGAATCTAATACAGATAAAGATACAGATACGGACTTAGATTTAGAAAACTTTAACTTTTTTGCCTCGCCATCCGAAGAAGCAGAAGATGAGTTTTTGCAAGAGTTAGTAACGCCAAATTCTGCAAGAGAAACTCCAGCGGAAACGCCGCTCATTCCACTGGCAAAACCATCCAACTTGTCTCAATTGCAACAGCAGGAACAAGCCTTAAGACAAGAAATTGCACGCCTCCAAGCAACGCACAAACAGCTATCTGCTCAATTAGCGCAAACTCAATCTGCTATGAGTAAAGTGGTGCAAGAAGGTCTTGCTCAAATGGAGCAACGCAAGCAAGCATTACAAATTTCAATCGAACAGTTAGAACGGCGGCAAGAACGCATTCGGACGGAAATGCGGACGAGTTTTGCTGGAGTTTCCCAAGATTTAGCAATTCGAGTGCAGGGTTTTAAAGACTATCTCACAGGCAGCTTGCAAGATTTGGCAACAGCAGTAGAGCAATTAGAGCTAGCACCAAAAACTAGACCAGAGCCGCAACCAGCAACTAGACAACCCAAACCTCAAGAGCCGGAGCAACCCGCCACGCCTCAATTTACCGAACAGAGATTTCAAGCTACCACAAAACAAATTCGCCGCCTGCTCGACCAATACCGCAACCAACCAGATTATTACGGTCCCCCTTGGCAACTGCGCCGCACGTTTGAACCAGTGCAGGCGGAACGAGTATCCAATTGGTTTTTCAAGCAAGGAGGACGAGGTGCTTTACGAACTACAGGTAGTCGCCTACAAAATATTCTAATTAGCTCGGCGATTATTTCAATTCTATACACCTTGTACGATACTCGGCTCCGCATCTTGGTGTTAGCTAATACCCCCGAACGGTTGGGAGATTGGCGGCGTGGTTTGCAAGATTGTCTTGGCATTTCTCGCACAGATTTTGGACCCGATCGCGGTGTAACCTTGTTTGAAGATGCAGAAGCAGCTGCCATCAGAGCCGAAAGAGCGATTGAAGCCAATCAAATGCCACTGATTATCATTGATGACTCCGAGGAAAAAATTAGCCTCTCTCTGCTACAATTCCCTCTATTACTAGCTTTTGCCCCCGATCCCCAAACTCTTAGAGAAAGAGATTTTGATTATTAATGGGTAATGGGTAGTTGGTAATGGGTAATTGGTAGTTGCTCCCTTGTCCCCCTTGTCTTTCTTGTCCCCCTTGTCCCAATTTTGAATGCGTGAATTTTGATTTTAGAATTTAAACTGTCTCCCTTGCTTTCAAAAAACTAGCCCTTACGTATGACTATCTGGCTCACTCTGTGCGTAGTAACTTTACTGGTGGCGTATCTAATTGGCTCTACGCCAACTGGTTACACGCTAGCAAAACTTTTGAAAGGAATTGATATTCGCGAACACGGTTCTGGTTCAACTGGAGCAACTAATGTTTTGAGAACTTTAGGCAAGGGACCAGGCGCATTTGTATTAGTTATTGATGCTCTCAAAGGGGTTTTAGCGATCGCCCTCGTGCCTTGGCTGTTTAGCTTTGCTACCCCTCAAAACCTTCTGCCTCCTACTGTTGACCCTACGCTATGGCTGTCTTGGATGGTAACTTTATCAGGGTTAGCAGCCATTTTGGGACACAGCAAATCAATTTGGTTGGGGTTTAGTGGGGGAAAATCTGTCGCTACGAGTTTGGGCGTATTGTTGGCGATGAATTGGCAAGTTGCTTTAGCAACTGTCGGGGTATTTGGTGTTGCGATCGCCATCTCGCGGATTGTTTCACTCAGTTCGATCGCGGGTGCGATCGCAGTTTCACTGTTAATGCTGCTGTTTCATCAACCTTTTCCTTACATACTATTTGGGATAGTAGGTGGTATCTACGTTATTGTGCGCCACAAGAGCAACATTCAACGCTTACTAGCTGGTACGGAACCTCAACTAGGACAAAAATCATCTACCGCAAATCAGTGAACAGTTATCAGTTATCAGCGAACAGGGTGTGAGGTGTGAATTTTGAATTTTGAATTTTGAATTGCTTCCTTGTCCCCCTTGTCTCCCTTGTCTCCCTTCATGCCCCAAGTTTCAATTGCCGAACTGGTTGCTGGTGTCCGCGCTGGTTGCGTGGTTAGCTTTCCTACCGATACCGTTCCTGCATTGGCAGCTTTACCAGAACGAGCCGATCTCATCTTTGCAACCAAACAGCGCAGTCAGGATAAGCCGTTAATTTTGATGGGTGCAAAGGCAGAAGATTTGTGGGATTACGTAATTGGGACGGAAGCAGAATGGCGAGTTTGGCGACAGGTAGCGGCACAATATTGGGCTGGGGCTTTAACTTTGGTACTGCCAGCAAACGATCGCGTCCCTCAAGCCATGAACCCTACCGATCCTACAACTATAGGCGTGCGCGTTCCTCAAAGCGCGATCGCGCGAGAAATATTAGCTCAAACTGGACCTTTAGCTACTACCAGCGCTAATTTATCGGGGCAACCACCATTAGAAACCCTGACAGAAATTGCAGCTCAGTTTCCCGATGTTTTAACCCTACAAATATCAGATGTTTCTGGAATCGGCGTTCCTTCTACTGTAGCTAAGTGGATGGGTAGTGGTTGGGTAATTTTGCGCCAAGGAGCGGTAGTGTTAGAGATATAATTATCAGTTTTAACTACGGAACTATCTTGGTCGAGAGAGCCTCAATACTACCAAACTCAGGGGAAGATTTCAATTTTTTGTGGTGTGAGTCTTTGGGAAGTTATGAGCTGGAATGAATGGGTGTATTTATTATTTGGGCTGTTTTTAGGACTGAGCTTAGGTCTAGGTGGACGCTGGTGGCTAGACAAATCTAAGCGCTCGCTTACTGCTAATAATGCCAACGATCCCACACTTGAGCAGAAGCCTCTCACGGCAGATAGGAATGAGATCCTGGCTCTACAAAGTCAGCTACAGCAAAGCCAGATTGCCTATCAGCTAGCACGGGAAATGTGCCAGTTTAAAGCCGGATTTCTGACAAGAACCGCCCATGAATTGCGATCGCCGCTCAACAGTTTAATCGGTCTGCACCAATTGATTTTATCCGATCTATGCGATGACCCTGCGGAAGAGAGGACATTTATTGCCCAAGCTCATCAGTCAGCGTTGAAGCTGATGAATTTAATGGATCGGGTGATTGATGTTTCTCGACTAGAACATGGCAGGTCTCCGCTAGAAATCCAGCCAGTTAATTTAGCCGGGCTATTGACAGACGTTTATAATTCTACTTATCTCATTGCTGCTAATCGCAATCTGCGGTTACAACTCTCCCTACCTGAAACCGAGACTTATGTCTTAGCCGACCCGCGCTGGTTGCGGCAGGTTGCGATCGATCTACTTGACATTTGTTTGACTCAAATGCAAGAAGGAAACATTCTTGTTTCTACTAATTCCGATCTTGCTACTAATGAGATGGCAATTTGTATAGATGCCGAGCTACCACATCGGATTTTGTCAGATTCAATTGATGTATCTCAGAGCGATCGTATATCACCATTAGAGATCAAAGATTTTACTTTTTCACCAGGAATGATTCTGCTATTGACTCAGACTCTTCTCGATCTGATGCACTGTCGGTTAGAAATTCTATCAATGCCAAACTCAATATCAATAGACGAAGAGAATGAATCTTACACGCGACTGCAATTAATGATTCCTTTGGTAACTCTCGAACCTGAAACCGTTTCGGAAGCAACAGAAAACTAGAAAGAATTTCGTCTCTCATCCCTCATGCTTCTACTGACAAATCCATTTCCACAAAGGATGGCTTTTACCCTGCTGGCGAATTTGCTGTACTTGTTTCGCTAAGCGACGCAACTCCTTTGGTGGTAGTCCAAATAGTAAAATGCGACCCTGCCAAAGGAGATTAGAAATTGTCATGACCGCACAACAAGCCAAACCAAAAGTGGGTAGAGGATTATAATAAAGCCCGTATCGCACGGCTACCCAAGTGAAATATTGCAACAATAAATTAATTTCATAACGCAGTCCCCAAAGACTTAAAACACCAACACTCAGCCACAAACACCCTACGACTAACCATCTGCTATATGCGATCAGCAGATACAGCTTTTGTACTTGTCGCTCAAAAGTTGGGTCAAGTTCTATCGGTACAAAGGGTGGGTCTTCTGGCTGCATCTGATGGGGGAGTCGAGAGGAAGAAGTCAAAAGTCAAAAGTCAGAAGTCAAAATTGAGTGGCGCATGGTGCGTAATTTTCAATTGAATTGTCTCCCTGATAACTGTTCACTGGTCGCTGGTTGTTGACAACTGGTTGTTATTCTGAGATTGACCAGTCCGTTCTCGCCACAAGGAAAGTAGGGTACTGGCGATAAAAATACTAGAGTACGCCCCAGCAGCGAAACCAATCATGAGTGCTAAGGCAAAGTTTTTCAGCGTTTCGCCACCAAAGATGAATAAGGTCAGCAAAGTCAGCAATACGGTTAAGGTGGTGTTGATCGATCGCCCCAAGGTTTGATTGACCGCATTGTCTACCACTTGGTCTATGGGTAGATCGGGATTAACCTTCAGGGTTTCGCGGATGCGATCGTAAATTACCACCGTGTCATTGACAGAAAAACCCGTGATTGTTAGCAACGCAACGATAAATAAACTATCAACTTCAGTGCCTTGGACTAAGCCAAGAATCCCGAAAATCCCCGTGGTAATCAAAACATCGTGGAACAGAGCCACGATCGCAAATATGGCGTAGTCTAACTGGAAGCGTAGGCTTAAATAAATGACGATCCCAGCAAAGGAGACGAGTAGAGCAATTAAACCCGAAGATAACAACTGTTGTCCGATGGTTGGACCTACTGTATCAATTTGGGTTGCTTTGGGATCGAACGCGCCAATTTCTTTAGTAAGTGTTTGTTGTAACTGCGTCCTCTCGTCAACATTGAGAGTTTTTGTCCGAATTGAAATCCCTTGTTGTTGTCCGCGTTCGTCACTTACCAGTTGAATGCTACTATTGCCCAATCCGCGCTCGGACATGACTTGACGGACGGCATTGATGTCAATTGGTTTGGCGCAGTTTTCTGGTTTAGAGCAGTCGCGCTGGAGTTGCAATCGCGTTCCGCCGATAAAGTCGAGACTCGGACGCAGTGGCGCACCATATTTTTGCCAAGAAATCCCCATCGCCACTAAACCAGCCAGAATCACGATCAGGGAAACTCCCCACCAAAGCGATCGCTGTTTGTTAATATTGAGTCTCATGTCGCCCCCTGTGCCTTATTCGATGCTGGCAAGCTCGGACAGTATAACTCTGGTTTGCGCAAACTGGGAATTGCGATCGCCAACATTAAGAAGGTACGACTACAGGTAATCGCGGTAAACATACTCATGGCAACCCCCAAGGCAAGCGTCAGAGCAAAACCTTTCACTAACCCAGAACCGAGCCAAAACAGCGCCGCACAAGCAATCCAAGTCGTGACGTTACTATCTAAAATGCTAGAAAAAGCGCGGTAAAAGCCAGATTCTACGGAACGATAGAGCGATTTACCCGCCCGCAATTCTTCCCGCGTCCGCTCGAAAATCAGCACGTTGGCATCCACTGCCATGCCAATACTGAGGATAAATCCAGCGATACCTGGCAGCGTCAAGGTGACACCCAACAAAGCGAAAGTTGCCCATGTCAGCAAAGCATAAATCACCAAGGCTAGATCGGCTATGAGTCCAGGCAAGCGGTAGTAAACCACCATAAAGATCAAGACTAAGGACAATCCCCCAACCCCAGCATAAATACTGCGTTGAATGCTATCGCGTCCCAAGGTTGCGCCCACAGTTCGATTTTCAACGATTTCTACGGGTACGGGCAAAGCACCACCTCGCAATTGCAGTGCTAATTCATTCGCAGACTCGAAATCAAAATTACCTGTAATTTCTGCCCGTCCGCCTGCAATACCTGTTTTTTCAAATTCTTGACCAACTACGGGCGTACTGATTGGTTTATCGTCGAGAAAAATTCCCAAACGTCTTCCCGTGCCTGCCAATTCTTTTGTCAGTTGAGCGAATAATTCGCCGCCTTTGGCATCAAATTCTAAAGCTACACTCCAGTTGCTGCCTTGTGTAGGTGTCGCCTGAGCATACTTGAGATTTTTCCCCGTCAACCCGGTGCGCGCGAATAGCTTTGCTTCTAGCTCGGTAATTTCTTTGATTTTGGCTTCTATTTGGGCATTATTTGCCGCGATCGCCTTTTCGTCTCGTTCCTTCGCACTTTGTAACTTTTGTTGTTCTTCCAGCAATCCTTGAATTTGTTGCTGCCTGTTATTGACAAAAGCTCGACTTTCTGCATTCTCGCGACGAAAATCCAGTTGAGCTGTACCACCTAGTACCCTTTCTGCCTGTTCTGGATCGTTGACTCCTGGAAGTTGGACGAGAATTTGGTCTTGTCCTACTGTTTGAATCACGGGTTCCGATACCCCTAGTCCGTTGACGCGGTTTTCCACCACAGTTTGTACTGCTTCTAACTCGCGTTCGGTGATGCGTTTGATTTCCTCGTTAGGCTTGACCTGAATTGTCAATTGCGAACCCCCCTGGAGGTCTAACCCGAGTGGCACGGGAAATTTCACAATTACGACAATTGCGGCGATGATGAGAACGACAATTAAAGCTAATAGCGATCGCTGTTTTTGCATACTACGTGTTGCGGCAACAAGTGCTATACTAACCTCTTTTTGAGAGGCTGGGGACGCTTGAGCTAGCTCAAGCGTCCCTAAACTTACACCTGAACGGCGACCATCTTTTTCACGGCTTCGACAATTTGCTCTGGTTGTACGATGGTAAGTCTTTCTAGACTGCCGTTGTAGGGTGTAGGAATGTCTTGAGAAGATAGACGCAAGACAGGCGCATCTAATTCATCGAAGAGGCGATCGTTAATTAATGCCGTCAATTCTGCGGCTATACCCCCAGTTTTCATGCACTCTTCCACGATGATGACGCGATGCGTTTTGCGGACGGAAGTAGCAATGGTTTCTATATCTAGGGGTTTTAGAGAAATGAGATCGATAACTTCTGGATCGAATCCCTCTTTCTCTAGTGGCTTGACTGCTTGCATGACGTGGTGGCGCATTCGCGAGTAGGTCAAAATTGTCACGTCTTCGCCACGGCGCACGATTTCTGCTTTGTCTAACGGGACTAAGTATTCGTGTTCTGGTAGGTTTTCCTTGAGGTTGTAAAGTAGTACATGTTCAAAGAATAGAACGGGATTGTCGTTGCGAATTGCTGATTTAAGCAACCCCTTAGCGTTATAGGGAGTAGAACAAGCAACTATCTTCAATCCAGGCACTGCTTGGAAGTATGCTTCTAACCGCTGCGAGTGTTCTGCACCCAACTGTCTGCCAACTCCTCCAGGTCCGCGAATTACCATCGGAATTTTAAAGTTGCCACCAGAGGTATAGCGCAGCATTCCTGCGTTATTGGAAATTTGGTTAAAAGCCAGCAGCAAAAACCCCATATTCATCCCTTCGACGATCGGTCGCAAGCCAGTCATCGCTGCTCCTACTGCCATACCCGTGAAGCTATTTTCGGCAATGGGGGTGTCTAATACCCGTAACTCGCCATATTTCTTATACAAATCTTTTGTAACTTTATACGAGCCGCCGTAGTGACCGACATCCTCACCCAAAACGAATACAGTAGAATCCCGCGCCATTTCCTCGTCGATGGCTTCTTTCAGGGCATTAAAGAATAACGTTTCTGCCATTAACCTTACAACTTTAGTTGACTAATCTAGCATCTTAGCGCTAAACAAGGGGCGAGGAGTGAGGAGTGAGGGAAAGAGAGTGGAGCGTGGTGTGGGAAGTATGGGAGAACGCTCGAAGAATTTGCTCCCCGCTCTCTCTTGTCTCCTTTGTCTTCCTTGTCCCCCTTGTCCTCTCCCTTGCTCCTCGCGCCTCATTCCTCATCCCTAAATTCAGAGAGCTTTGCAATTCTTATTTTTCTGTCGAGTTTTCCCCAGGTATTCCCCACTGTTTCCACAGGTAGTCTGGGTTTTTCCACAGCAGGCTTGAGTTTTTCCACAAGAGATGACTTCAGAAATCTGGGTTTACTGCTCTAGTTGTGAATTTCTCACACCGCTTTCTCTCTGCTGAGAATCTGAGAGGATTTGTAAAGATGTGTGACAAAAATGTGGTTAAAACCCTAATTGTATCGTACTGATTTTTTTGTGTTGAGAACCGTTGTAATATTTCGCAGCATTGACGGGACAGGGAAACTTGTCGCACAATGATGCGACTTCCCTTTATAAAACCTGCCGAGAAAACGTTCGGGCGATCGCGCTCCATCGAAGTGATGATTATGCTTTAGCAACGAGGATTTTTCAGTGCCACAGGTGCAATTATGGTTGCTGCACGAACTGCCGAAGGCATTGCATCTTTAACTTGATTTTTAACTTGCGTTTTTTATGTCGTGGAAGTCAGCTTATCCCATTCATGTAACTGTTTGAAGAGAGGTTCTCCATGTCCGCCACCGTTAGCATTTTGACTGAAATTCCCGAGTCATTACACGAATCAATGCAAAATTACTTAGAAACCCATCCTGATTGGGATCAAGACCGAGTGTTTGCCGCAGCATTATCCCTGTTTTTGCTACAAAATAGTAATGGCGATCGCCGTGCCGCTAGAGTCTATCTAGAAACCCTATTTCATCACTCTTAATTTGAGAATGAGTGTGAGTGACTGGTGGCTAATGACTCGTGACTAGATATGAGAACTCTAGCCACCAGCCACTGGTTCCACTGATAACTGACAAAACTATAGGGTCTTCAACCGCATGAAGACCCTATAGTTTTTCCCTCAGCAGCAAGAGTGTAGCCTTCTAGCTCTGATTTTGTAATTGAGAGTGGTGTGCTATTGACTTTTCCCAGCCTTACTAGGAGCTTCAAATTTATATCCGACACCACGTACTGTCTGAATCAGGATCGGCTGAGCCGCATCAATTTCAATTTTTTTGCGAATCTGACCGATATGCACGTCTACCACCCGCTGATCTCCTACATATTCATAGTCCCAAACTTCTTGAATTAGCTCGGCACGCCGCCAAACTCGACCTGGATGGCTGGCAAGAAAGCGTAACAAATCAAATTCCAATGCAGTTAAGGGAATCAATTCATTGTTAATTGTCACTTCTCGCCGTTCTGGATCGATTGTCAGTTTATCAAACACCAGACGTTGTTTTTCCGCAGTCGTAACTACTCGTTGGCGTTTCAAAATTGCTCCAACTCGGACTTCTAACTCTCCCAAACTAAATGGTTTGGTTAAATAGTCATCCGCACCTTGAGAAAAGCCTCTGATTTTGTCTGCCTCATCAGCTCGACTTGTCAGCATGAGTACAAAAACTTTAGTGCGGTTTTGCATCTCTTGGCAGAGATTGTAACCAAGCGTATCTGGTAGATTTACATCTAGGATGACTAGATCGGGGTTAAATTGCTCGAATAGAGCCAAGGCAGTCTTACCGTCTTCGGCAGCCTCTACCTGATAGTTATGCTTGGTTAAAAAGCGTTGAATTAAATTACGAATTGATGGATCGTCATCAACAACTAGAATTTTGGCAACAGCCATAGGCATTACTTTGAGCAGAGAAGGAATAAAAAGCCTATTCAGCAACCTGGGTGGTAGCGCTAGAACAAGCAGATCGAAACTACCACAATTATCAATCGATAATTCAGGAATGCCAACTCTGAGATCGACCCTGGTGTTCTAATATACTAGTAGAATTTCCCCAGGGATTTTATCGCCAGTACGGGCGCGCAAATCAATTAACCCACAATAACTCGAGCAGTTCTCAATCGAACAGACTCGGGCTAGCAAAACGGCAAAAATTGCCAACTACGCTATTGAATGCTTTTGCACCTGTCTCACTAACGGCAGATTTTGCGACTAAAATTTTCTTTTCGACTGCCGATCGCTCAATTCTGCTTGAACTCAGTCGTGCTATTTACAACAGCATGGCTCGGTGTTACAACTTATGTTACGTTTTCGTACAATTACTGAGGTAAAGCAGAAAAGCTTAGCAGTTCTGGTCAAAAACAGTAAAGTAAGTGTCCGATCTCAGTAAATCTGAGGTAAGAGCCAGGGTCAGCGATCGCATTGCCTAGAAGACATGACAGTAAAAAACGAATAAGTGATATTCTGGTTAAGTACGACGATAACCGATAACCGCAATAGTCTATTAGAATAGATCCACATAGGCTAGGCTGACAGCATACGCCTTGTTGTACATTTTTCTATATTCGCCCCCGACTCCGCTAAGGCGATAAATTCACATGATCGAGCAAAGTCCCTACGACAAACTTGGGGTATCAGAAGACGCGACATTCGACGAGATCCAAGAAGCTCGCACTCGCCTCGTACAGCAGTGCAGCAACGATCGGCAGCTGTTGGAGACAGTGGAAGCAGCTTATGATGCCATCTTAATGGAGCGTTTGCGACTGCGCCAAGAAGGAAAGATTAAAGTTCCAGAAGGTATCCGCTTCGCTGAGACGGCTATCCAATCTCCCCCTAAAGAAGTCTCATCGCCTGCGCCTCAAGCCCCAGCGTGGCTGCAAGGTATACAAGACAAGCCTAGCTTGAGTGAGATTCTCATGCCTGGAGTGCTGTACTTAGGGTTGAGCTGTATTGGAGTGTTTTATAGCGCTGTCGGCGCTCAAATCTTGCAATTTTTATTAATCGTTGGTGTTTGTTCGAGCCTCTATTTTCTCTATCGGAAAGAACAAAAATTTGGTCGAGCAGTACTGCTAACAGCTATGGGTTTGGTTGTTGGCTTAATCGGTGGTGGGCTGATCGGTAGTTTGTTGCAAACCCAGATTGCCAGCATTGTAACAGTAGAACAATTTTCTACTGTCCTAACTTTTGTGTTGTTGTGGGTGATTTCTAGCTTTCTACGCTGAGAAAAGATCGAGGTACTAGCTAGCTTGGGCAAATGCAGCGTTGAGAACGAACTCGACTGCTGCATTTAGGTCTTTCACAATTAAATCAGGTTGGTACTGTTGTAGCCGCACGCGATCGCGAATTCCGCATTCTACGGCGATCGCTTTGATCCCGTGCTTTTTTGCCGCAATAATATCCGCTTCCGTATCACCAACCATCCAAACATCGCTAGCAGGGGGCAATTCTACTAAAGCCCTTGCCATCAACAAAGGTTTATCGTCAATGTCGCGAGTTTTCAGATAATCATTGCTTAAACAATAGCAGCGATTTTCAGGAAAAAATCTACCTAGATCGTGCTGTCCGAAAGCATAGTCCAGCTCGCGCACGCGACGCATTGTCATCACTGCTAAATCGATACCAGCTTGCTGGATTTGCTCTAAAGCTTCTACTGCGCCCGGAGCTAGTTTGTCATACTGAAAGTAAGGATGAGCGTGTACCGTTTGTCGCCGCAAATTAGCAAATGTTTTAGCTTGAGTTTCGTCTAGTCCAGATAGGATAGCAATCTGTTTTTCAGGAACCTTAGAGCGCTTCAACTGCCAAAATTCTGCCTTACTTAGGCGCGTTACAGCTTGTTCTGGATGGCGAGTTTTCTCTAAACACAACTGATATACGCGGTAGTAGCGCTCCGAAACATCAATAATGGGTCCGTCAAAATCAGTAATTAATCTAAGCATTTATAGCGTAAGATACTAACTTTCACTAACACCTTAGCTCAGATGCCATATTGCGAAATTTTGAATGTTTGATAGATGAGTTTAGAAATACTAATGAGTAAGTCGTAAGTAAGACTTAACTGATAACTGGTCACTGGTCACTGGTCACTGTATTCTCAAGGCTACCTCGTTTCATCTGTTCTCGTTCGATCGCTTCAAACAAAGCGCGAAAATTACCTTCGCCAAAACCCATAGCTTGGGAGCGGCGTTCGATAATTTCAAAAAAGAAAGTTGGTTGGGAAAAAATGGGTTGAGTAAAAGTTTGTAGTAGCAAAGCCTCGGGGTGGGAATCTTGCCAGTCAACTAAAATCTGCTGTTGGGCGATCGCTTGTAATTCGGCTGCTGAGATTGGCATTCTCAAGCGTTTCTGTAGCTGTGTATAGTAAGTAGGAGGAACTGAAAGAAAAGATACGCCGTTATTGCGAAATTGCGCGATCGCTTCGATGATGTTGCTAGTTTTGAGGGCGATGTGTTGAATTCCCGCACCTTGATTGCAATCTAAAAATTCCTGAATTTGCGAATTAGGCGATGCAGGTTGATTGATTGGAAACTGAACGCAGCTATTACTAGAAACCATCACCTGACTATGCAAAGCAGAGCGATCGGTTTGAATAGTAAAAGCCTGCTGAGAGCGAAAACCTAAAATCTCTTTATACCATGCCACAGCCGTCTCCAAATCCCCCGCAGCAACGTTTAATACGATGTGATCGATGCCCATGATTGAGGGTAGTGCGTGTTGCGTGGCGTTGGTAATGGGTAATGGGTAATGGGTAGTTGGTAGTTGGTGGTTGGTTATTTTTTCTCCCTCAGTTTCCTCAGCTCTTTTCTGTTTCTGCGTCTTCTCCTGTCTCCTTTCAATTAGAGTATGAGTCAGGGAACCCCAGGCGGAGATTTTGCTCCACTTGCAGCCTTGCTGTAATTGTGGAGGTTGTAAAACTTTTGCGCCGTAAGCGATCGCCCTTTGGACGATCGATTCGAGATCTTCTACAACAAAGGCGACATCCGCCACACCAGGAGGATGATGGTGCAAAAACTGCCAGACTGGACTGAAATGCGATCGCGGTGAGGATAGAGCGAAGCAGACACAACCACTCTTCACCACTTCTGTATCAGTGTAGCGATCGCTGCTATAACTAGCTACAGTTTGAAAGCCCAATTTGCTGACAAACCAGTCCCGCCAAGCTTTTGCATCTTCTACGTAGAAGTGAATCCGATCGATTTTCATATTTTTTGAAAATTCAGCATCACAGCCTATCTCTTTGTAAATTTTGCCTGTTTTGCTGAATTTACTATTCGCCCTTAAGCAAGATGTCAGTTATTAGTTATCAGTCATCAGGGTGTGGGTAATTGGTGATTGGTAATTGGTAATGGGTAATTGGTAGTTGGTAGTTGCACCTGAAGCCCCTCTGCCCCTCTGCTCTATTCACTCCCTTATCCCCCTTGTCTCCCTTGTCCTCCTTGTCTCTAAAAAAATAGGTGGCTATCTGGCTGAATATTAATTTCCATCGGGACTGCTTGCGGTTCTGCTTGGAGGGCATAAAAGATTGCATTGGCAGCAGTTTCGGTACTGAGCATTTTTTTGCGATCGACTTTTAGCTGTATGTTGTCCCAGAAGGGAGAGTCTACGCCACCAAAATAAAATAGCGTGAACTTCACACCAAAACGCTTCAACTCTTCCGCCATGCATTTACTGAAACCAACTACACCAAACTTGGAAGCGCTGTATGCTGCTGCCATTGCCATTGAATGCTTGCCCAAAATTCCAACTACGTTACAAATATGCCCGGATTTCTGCCGTTGCATGAATTCAGCTGCAGCTTGGCAGGTGTAGAAACTACCCTTCAAGTTTAGGTCTAACATCGCCTCTAGATCGGCTGGTTCTAGAGCATTGTAAGGCTTTAATATTCCTGCACCAGCTGCATTTACTAAAGCATCAATTTTTCCAAACTGAGCTGTAGTTTGCTCCATCAGGGCATTTACCGAGGTGCGATCGGTGATATCTGTGGGAACAGTCAATAGTGACTTAACTGACAACTGTGTTGCCAAGTCTTGCAGCGCGCTGCTATTTCTAGCTGCCAATACCAGACGCGCCCCACTTGAAGCCAGTTTTCGAGTTAAAGCCGAACCAATACCTCCAGTTGCACCGACAACTACAACTACCTTGTCTTGCATCTTTCTTTACATTTGTTTACATCTCTCTACATGGTAGATGAACTGATTGGTTATTGGTCACCGATCGCTGGTAACAGGTCACTGGTCACCGATCGCTGGTAACAGGTCACTGAATTAGCGCGATCGCTTAAAATTACGTTAAATTTGATTAAGATAGTAATCAAACTGCTATCAGTATCTTCATACACTAGAAGATTTACTGATTGAAAGAAAAGTTAACAATATCTGTTTAAGGACTATCGTTTACGGGATAAAAGCGCCCGCCTGTAGTCAAACTGATTTGTTGTATCTACACCTAGAGGCAACTAACTGATGAAATTTTCTTGGAGAGTCCTAGTACTGTGGACACTGCCTGCACTCGTGATCGGCTTTTTCTTCTGGCAGGGGGCATTTGCTGGCGCTCCTGCTGATATGAGTAAGAACGCCGCCAGTACTCGGATGACTTACGGTCGTTTTCTAGAATATCTAGATGCTGGTCGCGTCACTAGTGTAGACCTGTATGAAGGCGGACGGACGGCAATTGTAGAGGCAGTCGATCCAGAACTGGACAATCGCGTTCAAAGGCTGCGGGTAGACCTTCCATACAGTGCTCCCGAAGTGATTGCTAAACTCAGAGCGGGAAATGTAAGCTTTGATTCTCACCCGATGCGAAATGATGGGGCAATTTGGGGTTTACTGGGTAATCTCATTTTCCCCGTGCTGTTGATTGGCGGTTTATTCTTCTTATTCCGTCGCTCTAGCAATATTCCGGGTGGACCAGGGCAAGCACTTAACTTTGGTAAATCCCGTGCTAGATTCCAGATGGAAGCCAAGACGGGCATAAAATTTGATGACGTAGCGGGAATTGACGAAGCCAAAGAGGAATTACAAGAAGTCGTGACTTTCCTCAAACAGCCAGAACGCTTCACTGCTGTTGGCGCACGCATTCCCAAAGGCGTACTGTTAGTAGGACCCCCAGGAACGGGGAAAACTTTGCTAGCAAAAGCGATCGCTGGGGAAGCAGGAGTCCCATTTTTCAGCATCTCCGGTAGCGAATTCGTCGAAATGTTCGTTGGTGTCGGTGCATCGCGAGTACGGGATTTATTCAAGAAAGCCAAAGACAACGCCCCGTGTTTGATCTTCATTGATGAAATTGACGCAGTAGGTAGACAAAGAGGCGCGGGAATTGGTGGCGGAAACGATGAGAGAGAGCAAACTCTCAACCAATTGCTCACAGAAATGGACGGTTTTGAAGGTAATACGGGAATTATCATCATTGCTGCTACCAACCGTCCTGACGTACTCGATGCGGCATTATTACGTCCCGGTCGATTCGATCGCCAAGTTACAGTAGATGCACCAGACATCAAAGGGCGTTTGGAAATTCTCAAAGTCCACGCCAGAAACAAGAAGCTTGCTGACACAGTATCGTTAGAAGCAATTTCTCGCCGCACTCCTGGGTTTACAGGGGCAGATTTAGCCAACTTGCTGAATGAAGCTGCTATTTTGACGGCAAGACGACGTAAAGACGCGATTACCCTGCTAGAAATTGACGACGCTGTAGATCGTGTGGTAGCAGGGATGGAAGGCACACCGTTGGTAGATAGCAAGAGTAAGCGGTTGATTGCCTATCATGAAATCGGACATGCTTTAATCGGTACGCTAATTAAAGACCACGATCCGGTACAGAAAGTCACGCTAGTACCACGCGGACAAGCTCAAGGTTTGACTTGGTTTACTCCTAGCGAAGAACAAGGATTGATCTCGCGATCGCAGCTCAAAGCTAGAATTAGTGGTGCTTTAGGTGGTAGAGCTGCTGAAGATATCATCTTTGGTACGGCAGAAGTGACTACTGGTGCAGGTAATGACTTGCAACAAGTAACGGGAATGGCGCGACAGATGGTGACAAGATTTGGGATGTCAGATTTGGGTCCCCTGTCGTTAGATAGCCAAAGTTCAGAGGTATTTTTGGGACGTGACTTGATGACTCGTTCCGATTACTCAGACGCGATCGCTTCTCGCATCGATACTCAGGTTCGGGCTATTGTCGATCAATGCTATGAGTTGGCAAAGAAACTCGTCCGTGACAATCGCACTGTAATGGATCGTTTAGTCGATTTGTTGATCGAAAAAGAAACCATCGACGGCGAAGAGTTTCGTCAGATTGTTGCTGAATACACCGACGTACCAGAAAAGCAGCAGTACGTGCCAACGCTGTAAGTTTGTCACATTAATTCTGTTGGTTTTTGCCACAAGTTAGATCCCCCCAACCCCCCTTCAAAAGGGGGGCTTTTGTTGAGATCCACCCAACCC
>NZ_PYCI01000240.1:0-3868 GCF_003015105.1 Chroococcidiopsis sp. CCALA 051
CTTCCCCACGACCGAAGGAAGTGGGGATTAGGGGGCGAAGGGGGACAAGGGAGAGAAGAGAGCGCTTGGGAGAGTCGCCCAGCTGAGGGAGCTGAGGGAGAAAACATACCACGCACCACTCACCACTCACCACGCACCACTCAATTACCCATTACCCATTACCACTTACAATTACTGTAAAATTTTATGGTCAAAAATGACCCAAAACTATTGTGACTTACTGCCTGGGCATCATTACCAAATACGGTTTAGTTATGGCGGCGGACTCGCGCACGAATGCCGGGGTAGACTACGTATCTACATATCAAAAGCTATTTGATTTTTCCCAGCCAGGAGAACGGGTCATTCTGCTCTGTACGGCAGGAAATCTTTCGGTGACGCAAGGCGCGATCGCGCAGATGCACAGAGATATTAGAATTCCAGAAGAGGCTAATTTACATACCCTGCCAACACTCTACGATGTTGCTCGTTATGTTGGAGCTAAAATTCGGCAGATTCAAGAACAAGACCGTGTATGGCTGAAGCAAGATGGTATCGATGTCCAATGTACTCTGCTTTTGGGGGGACAAATTCAGGGACAACCACCAGAACTTTACATGATTTACAGTCAAGGCAACTGCATTCATGCCACTTCAGAAACTCCATTTATGCAAGTTGGCGAGACTAAGTACGGGAAACCCATTCTAGACCGCATACTGGATTTTAACACGACATTGGAAGCAGCAGCTAAGTGTGCGTTGTTGTCGATTGACTCTACGATGAAGTCTAATATTTCTGTGGGACCGCCAATTAATTTAGTGGTGTATGAAAAGGACTCTTTCAAAGTCCAACACGATTTGCGGTTGCGGTTGGGTGCGCCATATCTCACTAAAATTCGCCAGCAGTGGGAGACTTCGTTGCGGGAAGCCTTTGAGCGAATGCCTGATATTGATTGGGAACGCGATACGGGTGGAAATGTGGAAGAGTTTCTCGATCCTTAAATTGACTATGCGTTTGCGGAATCAAGGTGTGTTGTCCTGTTGTAAAATTCAAGAGAATTTGGCGATCGCAATTTAATCCACGTCACCAAGTCCTCATATTTTCACAAACTATTTACCAAAAATTTCTGCTTCCTTCACAAACTATTCACCATTTTGGTTTAACTTCAAAATTAATCAGTAACAGAGGAGATTCACACCATGACTTCCTACATTCCTTTTGAAAACGCACTTATATTCCTAGCTGCTGCTTATTTGGCTTCTGTTTTCGGAATTATGGCTGTTTCTCAATTCTGCTTGGCTGTGATTGAAACTTCTGAAGAATCAGTTAAGTAATTCAATAAATAGTATGTCTTGATACAGTATTTTTTAAAGCAACGTGCGTACTGTTATCGAGAAAAATTTGGCTCTACAATTGCTGGAAAGCTAGCATAGTTGCGCCGCACCCAATCCATACCCACCTCGTTATTGAGTTTAATGTGTTGAGGTGTGTTGGTATAAAGTTTACTTAAGATATCTGCATCTTGCTCGATGACGACTTCTACTAGTCGCAAGAGGTTTCGTTTAATTAAATGAGCAATCGGGTGATGTGCTTTCACAAACATCAGAACGTAGACGCGAGAGTGAGTTTCTGATTCGGGAAGGTAAAAATGGCATTCTTTTAAGCTTAAAAGTGGACTCTCGCCGTGTACCATGCCCATAAATGGAAAGAAGTTTTCTAAATGAGCTTCTAATACTTGAGGCATTGCCAAGAGTCCAGGGTTTTTGAGGAAATCTTGTAGATTTGGTTTTTTTCGCAGTTGCGCAATGTAGGCATGGGAATGCAATCCATCGTCAATAAACTGTTTGAGTTGAACTTCCTCAATTTCAAATAGCGATCGATGAGTGCCGTTTTGATGGTTATAGTCGTGCATATTCAGCAGTAGACTGAGAAAATCGGTCTTAATACTGCGATCGCCTGTATAACCGACAAATTCATACTCTGCTGCAATTTCGTTTAAAATTGTCGGAATTGGGATTATAGGCTCAAATCCACCGTAAGACCAAATAAAATCGCCTTGTACGATTAATTCTAACGGTTGTAATAAAGATTTAGTCGGTTTGTTAGTACCTGGTAAAACCGTACAGCCAGTACGATCGAATTCTAAGGCATGAAACGGACATGCGATCGCGCTACTACCATCAGATTTTTTCACGCACCACCCTTCCGATAACATTGCACCCATGTGCGGACATGCATTCGGCAAGCAACAAATGTTACCCGCACTATCCTGCCAAAGTACGTAGTCTTTACCGTAAAGCGACACCTTCATCGGCTGATTCGGCTTGAGCATAGAACGGTGCGCTAGCAGCAACGGTGCGCCTTGTAGCATGATGAAAACTGCCTTGAAAATAACTTACTAATTAATTAGTAAGTTTAGAGAGATGAAGGGGCGATCGTCAAGTCATTCAGCTATTCTGAATTACAGTTCGACTATTGGGAGATAGCTCAGCAGATACCTTATGATAAGGGTAAACAAAAATATTCAGTATGAATATCACCCTTAAACCAGAGCAAGAAAAGACAGTGCAGACTTTGCTGGCATCAGGCAAATTCCATAGTGTAGAGGAAGTCATACAAGCAGCACTCCACCTACTAGAAGAAGATTATCGTGGATATCAGCAGTGGCTTGAAGAAGTTCGTGTCAAGATTGACGAAGCGACTGAAGCATCAAAACATACTCCGCCTATTGATGGTGAAACTTATGTTGCTCAGTTGCTAAAGCGTTTTCAGCAAGCGCGTGAAGCTCAGAAATGACTCGCTATGTTATCAACATTGTCGCCAGCCGAGATCTGATGGAAATTTCAGACTATTTTTACTCGCGTAACATTGAGGCGGGAGAGCGCTTTTTTCAAAAATTTACTCGGAAGTGCGAACAGTTAGTTGCTTTTCCTAATTTAGGCAGAAGCTATGCCAGTATTCAGCCAGGTTTGCGCGGAGTTTCTCTAGAAAACTATGTCATTTTCTATAAAGTAACAGAAAATGGTATTGAAATTATGCGAGTTGTGAGTGGTAGGCGTGACTTACAATCTTTATTTGAAGTTTCAGAAGATAATTAAGTAAGAAATGCGGCGATCGCACCCTATTAAAAAACAATTTCGAGATGCAGAAGCGACACAAAAACAGATTCTTGATGCCGCAGAATTAGAGTTTGCCAGACATGGACTCAAAGGCGCTAGAATGAGCGATATTGCCGATCGCGCTCAAATTACAACTGCGACAATTCACTACTATTTCGAGAACAAAGAAGGTTTATACAAAGCAGTTTTGCAGCGTCCAGTTAACGAAGTTCAGGCGATGGTAAGTCAACTAAAACTAGACGATTTATCACCAGAAGAAGCACTCAAACAAATTATTCGAGTTGCGATCGCCTACGAAGCAAAAAATCCCTATCGTCAGATGCTTTGGTTTCAAGAAGCCAGCCAAAATCAAGGTTTTTATTTCAAACAAAGTAACGTAGAAAGTCTACACGAACACTTACTTAAAGTTTTGAATCGTGGTATGAAAGCAGGTTGTTTTCGTTCCCTCAATCCATTTTTAACATTAACTCATATTTTAAGCGTTTGTATTTTTTACTTTACCGTACACGAGAATTGGAAACATTTAGAGAATGGAAGCGATCGCCTTAGTCGAGAAATGGTAGAAAAACATACTGAGGCAGCAATTGAATTTATTTTGGCAGCGGTAAAAAACTAATCTGAATCTGCCGAACAATATTTATCTATCTCAAACGTCATGTACATTTTATAATATAGCGATTCTCGTTATGATGCGATACATTCGTAGGGGCGCACAGCTGTGTGCCCCTACATATCTTGTATTTCATTGAATTGAAAAAGCCTATAATTGC
>NZ_PYCI01000147.1:0-15986 GCF_003015105.1 Chroococcidiopsis sp. CCALA 051
GGGGTAACCTTGGTAGATGACAAAGGCAAAGCAGCATTTAATACACCCGCAGGCAAAGCAGCTTTTCAGTACTGGGTAGATTTGTATAAACAAGAACTCTTACCCCAAGAATCCTTAACCCAAGGACATCGCCACGGAATTGAGATGTATCAAGCAGGAGAGACGGCTTTATTAGGGACGGGAGCAGAATTTCTCAAAACAATTTCAACTAATGCGCCAGAAATTGCCAAAGTTTCTGCTGTTGCACCAGAAATTACCGGAACCACAGGTAAAAAGAATGTTGCCGTGATGAATCTCGTGATTCCTAAAGATAGCGATCGCCCCGACGCAGCAATAAAGTTTGCTTTATTTGTGACCAACAGCGATAATCAACTCGCCTTTGCCAAAGCCGCCAACGTCCTTCCTTCAACAATTCCCGCCTTGGCTGATAGCTATTTCAAATCCGTGTCAGGCGATAAATCCGAAATGGATCGGGCGCGGGTGGTGAGTGCTAGTCAGTTAAAACAAGCAGAAGTGCTAATTCCCGCAATGGAGAATATCAACGTCCTCAAACGCGCCATTTACGAAAACCTCCAAGCTGCCATGCTGGGAGAAAAAACAGTCGATGTGGCGATCGCAGATGCTGCGAAAGAATGGGATGCTAAGGCTGGAAAATAACGGTTCTATGTAGTGGCGCACAGCTGTGCGCCCCTACCCAGCAATGCGTAAAAAATATCCAACCAAATACAACGAACCGCATAGAATCATTAAATTTGATGATGTTGTCGCGGCTTCTAATCCAGCAAAGAGATCTGGATAAGTGTGACACGTAGCTAGATGGGAACATTCACGGGCTAGCTTTGCTAGTGTTTCAGGATCGGCAGTACTATGATCTGGAACAGGGACGAGATGTAACTCATCCTTGGGGCGCAATAGGGCGCGTAAAATATCTGCATGGTCTTTAGTAGATAGCATCCCTATCACCCAGCATACAGGTTGTTCGAGGGTATCGACATATTGACGTAAAGCTCGCGCCGCCGCCGGATTGTGCGCCCCATCAATCAGGAGTTTACGTCCTTGCCAAGTCGTCCATTGCAAACGCCCCAACCATTTTGCTTTTCCCATCCCATTTGCGATCGCCTCATCCGAAATTTTCCACCCTTGTTGCTGCAAAATTCGTAAAGCGGCAATTGCTAAAGCTGAATTCATCAGCTGGATATCTCCTAACAGAGGTAGAGGATATTTGATGTCGTTGGTTGTTGGTTGTTGGTGCATCTTCAATTCCGAATTCCGAATTCCGAATTCCGAATTCCGAAATTCTGCCCAACCTGGTTCAATTTGACGCGAGGGTAGGGGAAAGACAGCGGGACATCCAAGTTCTTCGATACGCGATCGCACGACGGTTTCTGCTTCTAGTGGTAATTGTCCGATGACTGCGGGACAGTTGGGTTTGAGAATTCCTGCTTTTTCTCGGGCAATATCTGCTACGGTTGGTCCTAGCTGTTGCCAGTGTTCGCGACTGATGGAAGTAATCACCGTGACTAAGGGGCGATCGCAAACGTTGGTAGCATCTAATCTTCCTCCTAACCCAACTTCTATGACTGCGATATCTACCTGAACTTGGGCAAAGTACAACCAAGCCGCAGCAGTAATAATTTCAAATTGAGTTGGGGTTTCCTCGTCTAGCGAAATTGCCTGCTGGACTTGTAGCAATATTTGCTGTAGCGTTTCTGGTGCGATCGGTTGTTCGTCTAAACAAATGCGTTCAGTCCAATCTACTAAATGAGGCGAAGTATAGCGCCCGACTCGATAGCCTGCTTCTTTGAGTACGGCAGAAAGGTAAGCGCAGACAGATCCTTTGCCGTTTGTCCCCGCTACGTGAATGACTGGAACTTGCTGCTGAGGATTGCCCAAATTAGCCAGCAGTTTTTGAATTCGTTCTAAACCAAGATGTACGCCGAAGCGCTGATATGGTTTCAGGATAGAGTCAATGTCTTTATTAGTCATTGGTCATTGGTCATTAGTCATTTGTCGTCATTCTCCCTTGTCTCCCTTGTCCTCCTTGTCTCCCTTGTCTCCCCCACCCCTCACTCCTCGTGCATCCACTTTTTGACAGATGAAGTTCTCATTTGGATAAGTAAGGTGGTTATTAGTTACGAGATTGAATATTGGAGGGTAAATCTATGACTGCGACTGGAAGTGAAAGAGCAATGAGCAATTTAGAATACGATTTGCTCACAACTTTGCACCACAAAGCTGAAGCCGTCAAAGCTTACGATACCTACATCAATGATGCTCAGTCAATGAACTCGCAGCCTTGTGTAGAACTGTTCCAGAAGTTAAAGCAACAGGATATGCAACAGGCAGAGGAAATCCGGCAGCATCTACAAGAAGTCATGCAAAAAGGCAAGATGTAAAACAGTTAATATTACTAGTTGCTTAATGCATCAGATAGATAATCAGCAGCAGCTTCCACTATGGCGATCGCAGATTCGTAGTCTAAACGGGTTGGTCCTAAGACTCCTACACTGCCAACGGGAATTGTACCGCGTCGATAGGTAGATGAAATCAGGGTACAACCACGGATAGGTTCGAGCGTATTTTCTGAGCCGATACGAATTGTAACTCGCCGCCTTGAGTTGGAATCTAATTCTGGTTCCTCAAAAATAAAAGGCAATAACTGCTGCTGTTCTTCTTCTAGAAGATGTAGGATTGTTTGGACTTGCTGCAATTCAGCAAACTCAGGCTGACGCAAGACTTCGGATACGCCTCGGATGGCAATTTGCGTGCTAGCCGGGAGTGGCTGAGTTCGCCGACAAATATCTGCAAATACAGTTTTTAAGCGATCGCCATATTGTTGAAATTCGCGGTCTAATTGATTCCAGTCAAGTGATGCTAATTCATACAGCGATCGCCCGCGCAGTTGGCTATTGAGGAAGTTGGAGAGTATTTGTAGCTCTCTTTCTATGACTTCTGGTTCTGATTCTAAGACTGTTTCCGCTTCTGAAGTCGGCAAATCTAACAAGACTGATTGGGTTTCATAAGTATCGGTTACCACAATCAACATTATCCGCCCTGACTCAATTTGAATCAGTTGAATGTGGCGCAGCCGTGCCATGTTAGCGCTGGGCATGGTAATTAAAGTAATGCAACCACTTACCTTGGCTAAAATCTGCGCTGCGCCTCTTAATAAAGCTTCCAAGCTCCAATCTTCCCACTTTAATTGCTCTTGGAGTAGCTGTTCTACCTGTCGTCCCCAGACATCGGAAGGAGTTATGAGGCGATCGACATAAATTCGATAGCCAGAGTCAGATGGAATTCTTCCCGCCGAGGTGTGAGGTTGATAAAGTAAACCAGCTTTTTCTAGCACTCCCATCGCGTTACGAATGGTTGCAGAACTCACGCCGAGGTTATATTCTTCCAATAAAGCTTTGGAACCCACGGGTTCGGCAGTGGCGATGTAATGTCGTACCGTTGCCCAAAGTATATGCTGTTGGCGATCGTTAAGCTGCACTTGCATAGGTGAAATGAGAATAGTGAGATGAGACGCGAATTTAAGAAATGTAAATGTAATCTGTAGATTTTTTTAATTTTTAGTTATTCAAGATAGCAAAAAAGATAGACCGTGTTAAATAAATACAAAGTTATATTTCGATTGTGCCTTAACTCCTGCCTGGTTTCCGCTATTTCTCAGGAAAGATATCCTTTTAACGCATAAAACTCAGCGTCTGTCAATACATACATCTATGTTAGATGTTATAGCCTGCACCCAGCAGAGTTAAAGTCTCTACCTAGATAAATTCAATCGGAGCGAGACGTAGCTTCAGCGACCCTAAATCTAAATATAGACTGTACTTTTGCTTAAAATTAAGAATTATTTGGTAGCAATTATTACTGAACGCTGTTGGGGATGAAGAATGGGGAACAGTGAGTAGTGAAGGGTAACTGGTAACTGGTAACTGGTAACTGGTCACTGTCCTAGTATCTAGGAACAGATGGATCGATCGCAGTGGAGTAAGCATCAATTCCCCCTGCTAAATTTCTAAGATTTGTAAAACCTTGACGGCTCAACCACTGGCACATTTGAGCCGAACGAATACCGTGGTGGCACATAACTACGGTTTCTGCTTGAGGATCGAAGCGTGCGGGGATAGAATCAGCCCAATCAGCAAATTGACTCAAGGGCAGAACTTCAAACCCATCAATACGAGCGATCGCGACTTCATCCGGTTCGCGCACGTCGATCAATTGCAGTTGCTCTCTAGCATCAGAACTTAACATCTGAGCCAGTTCTTCTACACTAATTTGGCTAAAAGGATTCATAATGAGGGGCTGTGGGTTAGGGACGGCGATCGGTTATTAGTGTAGAGACGTTACATGTAACGTCTCTACAAAGTTGTCTTACAAATGACCAATGACGATTAGCAAGACATTTGTAAATTATCATGAAGCGAAGCTTATTTTTTTCTGCCATAGCAACTGTTGTGGTGGTGCTGCTACTAATTGGCGTTGGCGGTTTTTATTGGATTAATAGCCAAAGTCCTCTCAGCTTACTACGAGGTGGTACGACAAATACACCAGAAGCAGCGATATTTGTGCCTAAGCAAGCACCTGCAATGGTATCTTTGCTAGTCAATCCAGAAAAACTAGAGTCTTTGCGGCAATTGGCAGCGCGTCCGAGCGATCGCAGGCAGTCGCGTCAGGAACTAGAACGCTTTAAGTCTAGTTTACTAGCTAGTAGCAGTCTCGACTATCGCCAAGATATTCAACCTTGGTTGGGGGAAGAAGTTACTTTGGCTTTGACGAGTCCAGATATCGATCGCGATGCGACAAATGGCAATCAGCCAGGATATTTAATGGTATTAACTAGCAGAAATCCAGCTAAAAGTAGAGAATTTTTACAATTATTATTTTCCCAACGAGCGATCGCGGGTAGAGATTTAGTTTCAGAAACTTATCAAGGTGTTAATATTTTCTCCGATCGCGATCGGGTAAATGTAGGGGCGCACAGCCGTGCGCCCCTACAAGAACGAATCTCTCTTGTCGGCGCAGCAGTGGGCGATCGCTTTATTTTATTTGCCAATCATCCTAAAGTATTGCGAGAGGCAATTAATAACGTTCAAGCACCCGATCTGAGTTTGAATGATTCTGCTCGATATCAACACGCATTAAGTTTATTACCTACTGAGCGAATTGGCATAATCTTTCTCAATTTGCCTCAAGTGACAACTTTGTTGGGGAAAGAACCGCAAGAGCAAATTTATGACAGTCAAATTATTGGTTTAAAATTAAATCCACAAGGAATTGTTGCAGAAACCTCAATAACTGCTAATCAGACAGAACTCGCTCCTGCTGGCAAGATGCTATCCGAACCCGTGCAAGCATTACAATATTTACCTATAACAACCAATTTAGCGATCGCGGGTTTAGATTTGAGCCATTTACAAAATACTAATTTAAATCAGTTATGGAGACAAATTACAACTGTCTTATCTGGTTCTAGCAATGATGCAATTTCGCGATCGATCGCTCAACCATTAGCGAAATTACAAGATAGTTGGGGTATAGATATTTCAGAAGATATTTTTAGCTGGGTGCAAGGGGAATATGCTTTAGGAATGCTACCTCAAAAAGACGCTAGTACGAGTGCTGACTGGATTTTTGTGGCTGAGAAGTCGGCAGGAACAGATTTAGCAATCGATCGCTTCAATACAATTGCTGAAAATCGAGGTTTGAGCATTACACCGCTCTTTTCTGACGAGCAAAAAATCTATGCTTGGATGCAGGTAAATCCAGTTTCATCTAGTCCATCCGAGCTAGGCGATCGCTCGTTACTCACTCTTAAAGCTAAAGTCCAAGGTGTTTATACTAGCATAGATAAATACGAAATTTTCACTTCTTCAGTTGCAGCAATGGATGCAGCTTTAAAAGCAGCAGAAACCGATTCTTTATTGAAGAGTTCTCAGTTCCAATCTGCCATAAAAGCTATTCCTCAGCCGAATCAGGGTTATCTATATTTGGATTTACCTAGAAGTCGAGAAATTTTAGAACGTCAATTACCTTTAGTCAAACTATTAGAAGTAGCAGCAAAACCATTTTTTGACAAAACACAATCGATTACTGTAAGTAGTTATGGCGATCGCACCGACGTGCTTCAGGGTAGTATTGTTTTGCGCTTAGGCTCGAATTAATGTCTTATCTTGTTTGCAGCAAGGAATTACTGAGGCAAAAGAACTATGCAGATTCCTACTTAGCACTACAATGACTTACAACAACTTGAGGTTGATTTTGAAGAGCTCGCAGATGATTTTGAAACGCACGTTTGGGAAGAATACAGCACTTTTACTTGGATTATAGAAGGAATGCTGGCTCGCGTTGGATTTGAATTTGAATCAAACTATCTTTCACCAACTATGGCTGAATATATCTGTCGGAAAAGATGAGGGTGCAAAATGCGATCGCGATTTAATTCTCTCCTTCTTTCGCATCAAATTTGACTTGGCGATAAAGTGCAGTTACAGGTAAAGATAACCCTACGCTTGCCAAATTTATCGTATCTTCTGTCGCGTAAGGATAAAGCACCCACAAACCTTGTTCGTTGCGCCGAAAACAATCTACACCAATTTGTTCGGAATCAATTAAAACGTATTCCTGCAAAGTTTCCAACTGACGATATCGAGCAAACTTACCACCGCGATCGTATGCTTCTGTAGAAGGGGAAAGAACTTCGACAATTAGGCAAGGATGTTGAATGATTGAATTAGATTCCCGATCTCTCGGATCGCAGGTAACAACAACATCTGGATAATAATAACTATTAGCAGTAGCAACTTGTACTTTCACGTCTGAAATATACACTTCGCAACTGCTTTGAGCCAGATGGCTATCTAAAGCAGTGACTAAGTTTAAAGCAATGCGATTATGGGGTTTTGTTCCTCCAGTCATGGCAAAAACTTCGCCGTCGATATACTCGTGGCGCAGTTGTTGCATGGGTTCCCATTCTAAATACTCTTGCGGCGACATCCATTGTAATTGTGGACTAGCAATCATCAGGGTTACTCCGCTTCCATTAGTAGCTGACAACTAACAAATGACAAATGACAAATGACATCCCCATCACCCCTTCCCACTACCAAAATGTTGCTTTACCACGTCTAACCGCGAACAGTTCCAATAATCGACATGGGAATCAATTAATCCTTGGGGATTGAGGTGTAACTCGCTCCAGCCTGGAATCGCAATGCGGGGTTTCCAGGGGAGGGGAGTATTCCAACTCAACGTCCACTCTGTCTTGATGGTATCCCCTTCCTGGCGAATGTCATGCAAATCCATCTTGACTGCAATAAACCAGGTGTTGATGAAATTAATCATCTGTTTGTATCGCTCGACACCGCGAAAACGGTTGAGGGGATCTTGAAAAAAGACATCTGAAGCATAGATGCTATATGTCTGGTTGTCTGGGAATCTTTGGTAATCTTGCCGGAGGATTTGAATAATATCCATTATGGTTCTACTTCCAACCACAACCTTTCTAACTGATATTTCCATGCTGCCATGACTTGCTCTCGCGACTCCGCTCCTTGTTGTAAGTCGCCTAGCAATCCCTCGTCGTACATTCTGCTCAGATTTTGCAGGGTAGCTTCTAGAGATTGTCCTTGCTGCTTTTGCGCTGTGACGATTTGCCGTAGTTTCGTTTCTACCAATTGGCTAAATGCATTTGTTAACCCCGCTTGATTTAAGGAAATTAAGCGCGCGATCGCATCGGTAAAATCTGTCGTACTCAAACTTTCACGACTGTGCTGAAAGACTCCCCACACGACTCCTTGATGTAAGGCATAGCGCACTTCCTGAGTGTCGTCAAAGTTAGCTTCGAGTAACTGTTCCAAAAACGGTTGAGCTGCCTGCGCCGATAAAATTGGTAATAATACTCGCAGCCAAGAGCGATCGTCTGATAGCAATACTAACAGGCGAAATTCCGGTGTTTCGATTTGCCAGGAACCAGGAGCGATCGCTTGTACGGGTGCAGAATGAAATAAATCTGTTAGGGTGTTGGCAATTTCTTCGGGTGTCATGAATTGCTAATACTATCGTTCTTATACGAGTAGTTTAGCTAATCAGTTGTCAGTGTAGAGACGTTACATGTAACGTCTCTACAAAGTTGTCAGTCCATTTCCGATTTCCACTAGCTCATACAGCCTGAATCTGTGACGGTGATTTTTGAGCGATGCCAGCACGTTGACTCAGTTCTTCAGTCACAAAGCTAGGAACTTTTACTGTTGCTTGTAAAGCCATGCAGCAGTCTCGTACAGATAATAAAAATCTCTTCATCGCCACGCAATCGGGAACGGTGTCTACTCGCGCCAAGAACTTGCGCCAGTTGTTTTCATTGTCGCAGCATAATTCTACGAGATATTGGCTAGCCAGATATTCTGCTAACAGATCGTGAGTAAAGCGCACTTTATCTTGTGCCTTACCGATCGCTTGCAGCAAACCGAGATTCTGTTCTAAATGTTCTAGGTAAATTTTAGCGGTATCGTATCCCGCGATCGCCCCAATCTCACTGAGTAATTGTTCGCGTTTGACTGCGGCTGGCTGAAATGTCTGCTTGATACATTCCCAGGCGATCGCTTTGGCATATTTTTGCACGCTGTCTGCTTCTAACAACGGCACATCAGTAGGTTTGCTTGCAGAATTAGATTGAGCGAGTGCCTGCTGTGTCTGAGGATCGAGCGTTTGGGTAGCAAACCAAGCATTCAGCACTCTGGGATGATAGTGGAAAAAACCAACTAAAACTAACCAGTTAATTGGCAATTTCATTCTGCCGGAAAAACCAGGTAAAGCAATGCTAGAGTATCGTTGTAATGCATTGTTGATACCCAAAATCCACAGCGGACGCTGCCAGAGGAGTAGCGACCAAAATGATGCCAGCGTAGCGATATATACTACACCAATTGGTAGCCATCGATACTGTGAGAGCAATTTCAGTCCGTTCTCGCTCCAATTGGGGTATCGATGCGATTTGAGTATTTGCGATGACTGACGTAAGAGCGCTACCTCTGCTTCTGGAAATAACTCTTGACTGGTTTCAATAATTTTCAGCGCCATTTCCAATTCTCGAATGTCTCGTTCTAATTGGAGATGGGAAAGCGTTGCGGCTTTTTGCTGCCAGCCAGTTGCAATTTTAGCCCAAGCATAGATAGCGTTCGATCGCACCGTGCGATCGGGATCGCGAAGCGTCTGGCTCAGTGCGGGAACGGCACTTTCTGCTGCTGCTCCCATGCTACCAATTGCAGATACGACCATCGATCGCACCGATCTATCTTCATCTTGTAGTGCGACTGTGAGCGCGGGGACGGCACTTTCTGCTGCTACTCCCATACTACCAAGCGCGTATGCTGCACTAGAACGTACTACGGGACTTTTATCTGCTAAAGCTGTAACGCTCAAAGCCGGAATTGCCGAGTGCGCCGCTGCTCCCAGACTTCCCAAAGCGGCAACCGCATTAATTCTAATGTTTTCGTCCTTTTGCTGTAATTCTTGACTCAATGCTTTTACTGCGCGATCGCCACACTTTTTCAGCGCTGCTACAGTAAATATCCATTCGTTAGTGTTGCCTAGTTTTGTTATATAAGAATTAATTTCCCGATCGGAACATGCTTCTGCTCTTACTATATCGATTGAAAGGAAATTGAAACAGAAGCAAAAACTAGATATAGGTAACCACAGAATTATGAATTGCAACTTGCGGCTTTTCTTCATACATTATTTCGGTAAATCTGCTAGCACTCAACCTATAAATTGCCGATTGGCTGTCGGTTATTAAGCTAGCTTTTACTAGTAGTGCGCGCCTCAAGACTGTAACGTTTTTTCTCTGACAACTGCATATTAGATAAACGATCTTGACAGCGTTGTAAATTATTATACAGCCAATTCAATTCTAGTAAAGACTTTTTTAATGGAAGAACTTCTCTGAACGCAACACTCATCAAAAAGAGGCTAGAGGCAAGTTGCCAATCGAACTGCAAATTTTGAACAGCTATAAATGCTACACTTTCCCCTATACGGACAGAGAAGATTTGAGGGCTAGCCGCAATTATCTGGAGTATAAAACCGATCAATCGCTCTTGAGTTCTGTGGTTTTCGCTCCTTTCAACTTCTGATTTTCTTGAGAAGAATTTAAGGTTTTTTTAGCTAAGGTGCGAATTTGTGGTTTCAGAGCATCTGGAGCCGCTTCTTCTGCTTGCTCAAATAACTGAGCCGCACCTTGACTATCTTTATGAATTTGACGCAGCACGGCTTTGCGTACTAAAGCTTTAAGGTTATTGTTTTGTCTTGCCAAAATTTGGTCGTAAGTTTTTTCTGCACCAGCAGCATTACCTGTTAGCTCGTATTGCTCTGCTAAACGCAAACGCAAATCTATATTATCGGGATTGTTTTGCACTAGTTGTTCTAACGAAGCGATCGCTTTATCTAGTTTTCCAGCTTGTTGTAAAGCTTCAACATCGTACAATGCTTCACCCGTGCGAATCTGTGAAGTAGACCGTTGGTAACCGAGTAGGGATAATAGGGCTATTCCAGCTATACCAATGCCAAGGAACCACCAGAGTTTCGACCCCATTTTCTCTCTAACAGAGGAGCGGCGATCGCTTTGAGTACTCGGTTTGCGGTTAGAATCGAATAAAGATTGCATCACTCCGTTAGGGTTCTTCGAGCGAGCGTTGGCATCGCCAGGAATAATGCGATGAATTAATCCCAAAAGCTGATTTTCTGCACTGGAGCTATGTATTTTGTTTAGCTCCCATACTAACCAAAGAAAAGCGATAGCTGTTCCTTTGGGTTTGAGAGTTACTGTGTTATTTTCTCGCACTAGAGGTATAGAGGAATGAAAAATCTCGTAGCGCGCTTTGACGGTATTGAGATGAGCGATCAAAGGTTCTAACTTATTTTTTATGACTTTTTGAGTTGTTGCATTAGATTCTAATAGATCGTACTTAGTTAGCACTATAGCTAATGGATAATTTAATCCATTGAGATAAACTAAGCTCGTCAATGCCATGACTTGCTCAAAGATATTTTCCAATACTTGAATGTAAGCATCGCTGTGCCTGAGAGCGTAGGCATCAATAAACACGCAGCAGCCATGCGAGTTAAACACGAGTTCGCGAAAATCAGAGTTGTGAACGTCGCAGATTTCTCCAGGGATATCATTCCAGCGGAAATGGCATACTGTTTTTTCACCCCAAAAGCTTTGTCGTTTTAGGTTAAAGCTGAAGTTGACGACTTTCATCGTCGGTGGTGGATACTGATCCGTCTGGTCTATATATTTAAGAATTTTATCTACGTTTTCCTTTACCTGGTTGTCTTGGCATTCAAACCATAATTTGTGCGGCTGCTTTTTGGAATTTTCAGTCTGTAGCTCCGTATAGCTACCAACGAGGAAAACCGTTTTTCCTACGCCTCTTTGCCCAATGCTTAAAAGATTAAATGTTCTATTTTTTGGTAAGTTTTGAGGTAACACGGTTAGATGCTGCTTGCGAAGTTTCACTGACATAGTTTTTTTGGATCTAGAGTTTTTGTAACATTAGCTTAAGTGCTAGGTGAGATTGATTAGCAGCAGCATACCACTAAGTTATTATTCCTGAAAGTTAAATACCATACATCACTATTCACTGCATCGCTAGCAAATAACTCCAAGGATTACACTTGATTTTGCTGCGACAGCAGAATAAATATAATTGCGGTCAATCTACCTGCAATTCTGACGCTACTCCTAAAAACGCACATTTAGACTCTAAAGAGATTGCATATAGCGCGTTCTAGTTGAACGAGGCGTGCAACTCCGTGAAGTTCGCAGCCGTGTGTCTCTATAATGTCTTGCATTTGAATAAAACAGTTGTTGGCGGTTATTAGGCTGACAAACCCTCTCTTTCGAGCATAGTGGCAAGCCATCAGCCAGTCCACTGTTTTAAAGAAAAAACTTAGAGTCTTCATTGAGCATTAGAGGCAGGCTAGACAATTCGTAAAAGTCAATATATTTAGATAAAAAAAGATTATCCGATAAAAGAAATCTCCAGACGTAAAAAAATAGATTTTTTTCACTTTTGCGAGTATTTAGGAGGTAAAATCTCAGCGTAGGCGCAAGGGGGCAAAACCGGCTTGCTCCACGAGTTGCTGTCCTTCTTCAGAAAACAATAAATTCGTGTAGGCAATCCCAGCGCGTTCGTCAACGCTGCCATCTCGCTTGACGATGATGTAAAGGCGACGAGTTAAGGGATAAGTACCGTTAGCAAAAGCTGTAGTATTAGCGACATTTTTGCGCTGGAGGTCGAAAGGAGAAACAAAGCCACCGTTACTCGCAGCCAGTGGCAAGGGAGAGATGGTTGCTAAAGAAATAGGATCTATGCTCTGCTGGCGAACTGCTTCTGAGGCAGTAGCGTAGCTGATTCCGCCTGGAGTTTTGGCGACGGTACGGATAGCATCGGTTGTCGTGTTAACTAATCGCACGTTGGAGCCAAAGTTTTCTTCTGCTAGAACTTTTTCTTGCAGAAAATCAGCAGTACCGCTGACTTGAGGATCGCGGCTAATGGGTACGATCGGTAAATCCGAACCACCGAGTTGTTTCCAGTTAACGATCTTCCCAGTGAAAATATCTTTAACTTGGGACAGCGTTAACCCAGAAACGGCAACTTGAGGATTGGCATATAGAGCAATGCCATCAATCGCCACGGGAATTTGTTCTAAAGTAAAACCGAGTTGTTGGGCTTGTCTTAATTCTGCCGCTCGAATCGGGCGAGAAGATTGTGCGAAGCTGAGTTTACCTGTTAGCAACATTTGGATGCCTACGGTAGAGCCATGTCTATTTTGATAAGGATCGGTGTAGAGTAGTTCAAATTGTGGCTGAGCTTGGGCAATCGTCGCGACAGTTGTGGGCGATCGCAGTGGTGCAAAAGTGGTAGAGCCACCATATCGAAACGTACCTGAAGGGACGTTAGGAACTGCTGCCAAAGCTTTGTAGTTTCGATCGCGCTTGACTTGCGATGCTACGTAGACTCGCGAATCGGTATTAGACATACCCGAATGCATCAGACCGTATAGCGAAAACCCGAGCGCTACCGCACTTGCTAAAATGCCAACTTTGAGCCAAAGTTGAGAGTTTTTATAACCCCAAGTCAGGCGTTCGGCGTTATTATCAACTGTTTGTCCTAATGCTACCGGCTTCAAATCGACTGGGGAGAAGTTATTTCCTGCTAATGCCCAGCGACCGGAGTTAGAATTTGCTGACACAGAGTGGCGATCGCGGCTAGCAGTCGAATTTTTTTTGTATTTAGATAATAAATTTGTCGAGCCCTTCTGAATCAAACTTTCTGACTCTCGATCTTTTCCTAATGATTGTTTGTAGAACTGATACAACGGTAACTTGGGTTTTGACTGACTCTTAGAGGCGATCGGATCGACTGCAATAGTCGCAGCATCTGCTGTAATAACATGCCCCGGTTCAAGCCCTAAGCCATCAATTGCATAACTAGTATAAATAGAGAGATGCGCCATTTGCTGCTCGTAAGTTCTTTCTGGGAAATCGACGGCACTTTCCTGTGCGTCAATCGGCACAAATAGCTCCAACAAATTTCCTTGGCGCAAGTCTGTATAGCTTTGCTGTCGCAGGTACAGAGGAGTTGACACCCCTGCTTTTGCTGGTTGGTAGTCCCACAAATTTGATAAAACCTTGGTTTTTATATATGCGCGAGGCTGATGTCGATCTAAGATTGTTACTGGTCCTCGCTCCAAACAAGTAAATATATTTGCTAGTTGAAAATCAAACAGTGGTTCTGAAATGTAATAACAAATAAAATATGGTACGTTGCCGCGTCCTAGCTCGTCCACGCCATCGTTGTATAACCAACCAAACAAAGTTTGCTCTGAGTCGATTTGATATATGTAAGCCGCACGATATTTGGGTTCTGGAGGATTGTAAGAATCCCAATGTTGGGAAACTACATGTTGCAAGAAAGCTTGCTGAATTTCTGGCGAAACCTGCGGACTGCAAACAGTTTTGAATCCTTTGCCTGCAAAGCTGGTATAAACAAGTTGACCGAGAAGTAAGTACATATGTCTAAAATTAAAAAGCTAAATGCGGCTACCTATGTTGAAAAGTATTGCAAAAATTTAAAAATGACCTCAATATGCTAAATGTGAAAGTTTTTCGGCAGTAGTTTTCAGAGTATTAGCCAAGCGAGCGCACAATGAGTCAAATCCCTTTCCATTTTGCCGAGCAGTATTCCACCCGTAGACGTACCACTACCTCTCAATGTATCCAAATTAATAATTTTAGCAGTATAAAAATTCACGACTCTAGAGATAATTATCCGCCATCTTGCCGGAATAATCCAGACCCAGGGACTAAGCTTTCCAGACATCGCCTTTGGTGGCAAAAAAGCAGTTTTAGAACCAAGCTCGTAGCGTTAATTATTGCTGTTGGAATTTTGCCAGTTTTGACTGACAAAACCCTTGCGCAAGCCGACGATCGCCTAGTCCCGCAGTTTAATGCCCAAGCTGAAGCCCGCGTGGACAATCCAGACCTGGCTGATTCTCCCACTCAGCTGCCAGTGACTCTTTTAATTGAAACTGTTGTCGCATCGCTGCTACTAATTGGTTTGTTGACTGCTTTTTTTGCTAATCGAGCTATGCGTCCAGCAAAATCTGCTGTCGATGCAGGTGAAAAGCCAAAATTAGAACCGGATGAATCTTACTCTCCGCTAGCAATTCTCAATAGTGCAGCACTGGAAAAGGTGGATGTTAGCCATCAACAAATTGCCACGATTGAGTCAGCTAAAATAGCGACCGAAATTTCGCTCAAGTTTCGACAAGCACAATATCTCAATGAGTTATTAAAAACCGCTACAAAAGAAATACGCCGCGCTCTCAGTGCCGATCGAGTTTTCGTGTATCAATTTAATCCTGACTGGAGTGGTAATGTTGTCGCTGAATCTGTTTTACCTGGCTTACCTTCCTGCTTAAAGATTAAAATTACCGACACATATTTTTCTGAATCGAACGAGGGCGTAGAAAAGTATATCAATGGTCGAATTTGCGTAACTCACGATATTTATGGGGGAGAACTGACCGATTGTCATATTAAATTGTTAGAACAGTTTGCGATCAAAGCGCAGATGGTAGCGCCAATTACCAAAAACGGTCAACTATTTGGTTTATTGATTGTTAATCAATGTTCTGAACCTAGAGTTTGGCTACCTCATGAAGTTGAGTTATTCTCCCATTTGGCAAAACAGGTAGGAGTAGCATCCGAACAAGTTACATTTTTAGAAAAGCAGGAAGCCGATGCCGAACGTGCCGATTTACTCACAGAAATTACTTTGCGAATTCAGCAAGCTCAATTTTTAGAAGAGTTACTGAAAACTGCTGTGAAAGAAGTCAGGCGTGCGATCAAAACCGATCGCGTAGTCGTTTACGGTCTAGATTCTAGTAATTGGGATGGCATTGTCGTGGCAGAGTCTGTTGCCCCAGGCTGGCCCCAAACTTTAAGAGTGAGAATTGACGATCCTTGCATGAGAGAAAAGTATGCCGAAATCTACAAGCAAGGTCATGTCACAGTCATTGATGATATTTACCAAGCGGGACGAGTTGAAGACTGCTATCGCCGATTATTAGAGCAGTTTGCAGTTAAAGCTAATTTGGTAGCACCAATCTTGAAAAACAATGAGTTACTGGGATTATTAATTGCCCATCACTGTTCCGAACCGAGAAATTGGCAACAGGAAGAAATTGACTTATTTGTTCAGTTAGCGACGCAAATAGGATTTGCGATCGATCGAGTCAGCCTGATGGAAGAAATGGAGACAGACGAGGAGTAGGCAGTTATTAGGGAGCAGGGAGCGCACGAGCAGGGAAGAAGGGGACAAGGGGGACAAGGGGGACAAGGGAGCGGTCAACCAACAACCAACAATTACACATTACCCATTACCCATTACCGATTACCGATTACCCATTAC
>NZ_PYCI01000148.1:0-15947 GCF_003015105.1 Chroococcidiopsis sp. CCALA 051
GTGGGGTGTAGGGGATGCTACAGCGTTGAGGACGGCAGTTTTGGCGTTACCATTACCGTTGCTTTCTAGGGCGAGAGGGCTAGAAGAATCAGAAGCAATTGCTGGAGAGAGTTGAGTTAAATCGGTATTGCGCTGGAGGCGATAGCCGTTTTGTCGATAACCTCCAGTGCCAACAGAGCTACCATGTAATTCAATTTCCTTGCCACCAGAGACAACTAAAAAGGCGATCGCTAGCAGAGAACCCACTAGTAAAGCAGCATAACTCAGCATCATGACGCTAACGTGCATCATTAACCAATTAGACTTGAGGGCAGGTACGAGGGGAGCAGAGGTCTGCATATCTGATGGTAAAGTCAAAGCTGCAAAAGCAGCGATACCCATAGCAACAGGAGCGGTGAAAACTCCGACCAGACGGCTACGGCTGCTACTTTCCGCGATCAGATGAACCGCAGTTACTCCCCAAGCAAGGAAAAATAAAGATTCATACAGATTGCTAATCGGAAAGTACCCAGCTTCTAACCATCTTGCTCCCAACAGAGTAGCAATACATAAATTGGCGATCGCTATTCCCGCCGTACCCACAGTTGGGAGAAAGCGCAGCCCTGGAAAAGCCGCTCCAACCCAATAGACTAACATTGTCAGAAATAGGATGGCAAACGAGGCATTGTCCAGCCAATTCTGGAGTAAAACCAAATTCATAATCAGCATTCTCCTATATTTCTTTGTCAAGCATCGAGAGTCTTATTTCGATCCTACTGGGGAACAGTTATCAGTGGAGAGTGACTAGTGGCTAGAATTGCTCTCCCTTGTCTCCCTTGTCTCCCTCAGCTCTCTTTTCCCGACTCCCTATTCCCGATCTTCTTCAGGGCAACAAAGACATCGTAGCGGATACTGCGATCGCTACTGATGGCAGAGGTAACACCGATGGAACGGGTAGCGTCGAAGAATATTTGTTGACCGGAAAACAGCTGCGGTAGGGGCAAGGCTTTGACTGTTGGTTCCACATCGAGAAAAAACTGACCGTTCGTGGCATTCAGAGCTGAAGGAACTGTCTGTTGAAATTGTGCGGCACTCGCTAAACTGCTTTGAGGCTGAGGAATCAGCCGTTCTGCTACAGGTGCGCCGAGAGTGAAGAAAGCAACATCTCCATCCAGCCAACCGCGAGTCGCCACTGTGCCGTAAGGTGCGATCCAATTTGTCACGGTACGATCTTTGATTTTGGTTTCTTGTACTTGAAATTGATATTTACTCCGCATCACCCGTTCGAGTTGAAATAGAGCTTGTTCGGCTTTATTGCGGTTTTTGGTTTGGACTAAAAATACTAAAGAAAGGGCAAAATTATCTGGCGCACCTGCTTTGGGAGCCGCAGGAATCATAGATACGGCAAATTCACCATCCATCCAACTGAGTAAATCTTGGTCTAAATCCAGCCCTGTAACTGAGGTTATACCTTTACGTAGTTCTTGGGGACGGATAGGTGCCTGGGGATTGGATTGTACTTCTCGGGCGTATTCTTGCCATAACCGCTGTAAATTGCCGCTTGAGAGCATCATTAATGTTTCTGCCGGTAGGCGGCTTTGCATTTTGCCCGCATTGTTTTCTACAGCGAATACTTGTTGGCTGTCGGGCTTGCGCCAGGAAATACTTTTGAGGCGAATTCCTTCTGATTCCAGATTAATAGTAGCAGCTACACCTTGGTTATTTTGCAACTGAGCTAAACCTTGAGGTGAAAACGAGCGACTGGGATTTGCAGCAGCAATTCTCGCAGCTACGGGTACGTTGACGTACAGTTGAGCAAAACGCTGTTTGGTAGCGATCTGCTCAAAAGCAGTGGTGTAACCTGCTGTTTGCTTTAGGGAAGCAGCCGCACCTTTATAAGTGTCGATCGCTCTATCCGTCGCTTGCGGACGATCTGTGACGATTAAATAACGCCCATCTAGGACGGCGGCTGAATAATATTGCGCTTTAGCTCCTTGAGTTTCTCTAATCTCAACGCCTTTATAGTTTCGCTGGCGAGTTTTACCTTGTGCAGACGGTTTGGGTTGCTCTAAAATCCGCTTTGCTGCAATTTGGTCGGCAATGGGCAACACCATAACTAGAGACTGCTGGCGATCGCTATTCAGTGGCAAAGATGAGTTTGATGTCGCTGGTATGGACGGTGGTAGAAAGGCAATGCTAACTTCTTTACCAACCCAAGGCTGGATGTCTCGCTGGTAGTTGTAACCGTTTGCTGTGAGGAGGCGATCGCCCAACTGGGCTAAATTTGTCTTGAGCTGGGCTTGAATTTGGGGCGTACCAAACTGTTGGAGTTGCTGCCACTGCTGGGTATTTGTAGAAATAGATAGAGCCACCAAAGCATCTTGGGGGATAATATTAGAACCCACAGGCAGGTTTTCTAATTGCCCTTGGCTTTGGAGGAATACCCAGTAAGCAGTTGCTCCCCCACCAATTAATAAGCCAGCAGCTCCCAAAGTCAATAGAAGGGAAGGTTTACGTTTTTCAGGCATGGGATTAATGAAGACAGAGGATGTCTCGGCGAGCGAAGATCTGTAACGATTTTGCCCTCAAAATAGCCTAGAGAAGCACTATTCTAGTTTATTTTTTTCTGTGCCTACATTGCCCCTACGCGATCGCCAACACATAAAGAAAACAATATGCTTTAATTTAAGTCCCAATTAAATCTAAAAATCTTCAAACTGCTAGCAATCGTCAGCAATTTTGTCAAGGATACTCAATCGAGCAGTATAGCGAGGAAATTTGCTCGTAGTAATGGGAAAGTTAGAAGTTAGAGTGACAAGACAACCACCAACTACCAACTACCCATTACTCATTGGTTTAACCAAATCTACCGCTAACGTATTCTTGCGTAGCTTGTTGTTCGGGAGATTGGAAAATTACTTCAGTGGGATTGTATTCTACCAAATAACCCATCTTGCCACCTTTTTCTGTGGCTTGAGCATTGTAAAAGGCAGTCATGTCCGACACCCGCGATGCTTGTTGCATGTTGTGGGTAACGATAATAATCGTGTATTTCTCTTTGAGTTCCATCAGCAATTCTTCTACCCTTAATGTCGAAATTGGGTCGAGAGCAGAACAGGGCTCGTCCATTAAGATAACTTCTGGTTCAATCGCTAAAGCACGGGCAATACACAACCTTTGCTGCTGTCCGCCAGAGAGAGAAAGACCGCTTTGTTTGAGCTTATCTTTGACTTCATCCCACAAAGCAGCTTGACGGATTGCTCGCTCGACTAATTCATCCATATCGCCTTGATAACCGTTAATTCTGGCTCCAAAGGCAATGTTTTCATAAATTGATTTGGGGAAGGGGTTTGGTCTTTGGAATACCATCCCAATGCGACGGCGCAGTTCTACTGGATCGACGCGGCGATCGTAAATGTCTGTATCTTGAAATGTGATTTTCCCTTCAATATGCGCCCCTGGAATCAGATCGTTCAAGCGGTTGAAGCACCTCAATACAGTACTTTTACCACACCCAGAAGGTCCGATAAAAGCGGTAATTTTATTTTTATAGATGTTGAGATTGACATCTCGCACTGCTTTGAAATTACCGTAAAAAACAGATAGATTATCAGTTCGTAATACTGTATCGGTTGCCGTGGTTGTGGTGTTGAATAGCATAAAGATAGAGCGTGACAGTTGATATAGCGATCGCCGCGTCTAAGTCAATTCTAACTTGAGACTTAGGGGCGATTTCGTTGGAATTTGTTGCGTAAATAAATTGCTGAAGCATTCATAATTAACAGCACGACCATCAATATGATGATGCCAGCAGCAGCATTAGTGTGAAATTGCGGTTGAGGGCGAGAAACCCAATCAAAAATTTGAATTGGTAGTGCTGTAAAAGAACTTTGCAATCCTTTGGGAGATAACTCTGGCAAGAAGGCAATATAACTGACAGCTCCAATGACGATCAGAGGTGCTGTTTCGCCAATAGCGCGAGATAGTGCCAAGATTGTTCCGGTTAGGATACCTGGTAAGGCGATCGGAAAAATGTGTTCGCGGATCACTTGCCATCGAGTTGCACCTAAAGCAAAACCTGCTTGGCGTAAGCTATCTGGGACTGCCCGTAGTGCTTCTCGCGTGGTAATGATGATGATGGGTAAGATTAACAAACTGAGAGTTAAAGCACCTGCAAGAACGCTCCGTCCGTTGGTAATCGGTTGCAGCCACCGGACAAAGATTTGCAAGCCTAATAAGCCGTAAATAATGGATGGAACTGCGGCTAGGTTAGCGATATTAATCTCAATTAACCGCGTGAACCAATTATCCTTGGCGTATTCCTCCAGGTAAATTCCTGCTCCCACTCCCAAGGGAAAGGCAACCAAAGCTGTGACGATTAATAACCAAATACTACCGACCAGGGGAGCTAATATTCCCGCAGCAGCAGCGCGACGCGAGGAGAAACTCGTGAGAAAAGCCCAATCGATCCGTCCGAGTCCGTCAATCAGGATGTCTACAAGTAAAACGGCAAGAACGACCAAGCCAAATAGGGTGGCAACCCAAGCGGCTGTAGAAAAGATTTTGTCAAAGTTATAGCGTTTGGACAACGAAACATTGAATTTGCCCGTCGTGCCAAAGCCGCTTTTGTCGATGGGTTGGGGTGCAGGTGTAGTCATTCGTATTTCTCCCGAAAGCGGCGAACGAACCAGTAACTAAAGATATTTAAAGCCAGGGTGATGAGGAACAGAGTCATGCCCACAGCAAAAATAGTGTTATATGCTAGAGATCCTGCTGGGGTATCGCCTTTACTCACTTGAACGATGTAGGCTGTCATCGTCTGGATTGGTACTAGGGGGTTAATGCCAAGGCTGGGGTTTTGTCCGGCGGCGATGGTGACAATCATGGTTTCGCCGATTGCGCGCGAAATTGCCAAGATGAAAGAAGCAACAATCCCAGAAAGAGCGGCTGGTAGGACTACAGAAACAATGGTTTCCCGTTTGGTGGCTCCCAAAGCATAAGCGCCATCGCGTAAACTTCGAGGCACGGCATAGATCGCATCTTCACTTAAAGAAGCTACTAGGGGAATAATTGAAACACCAAGTACTAATCCAGCACTCAAGGCGTTGAATCCCTGTAAGCCAGGAATGAGTTTTTGTAGAAAAGGCGTGACTGTCAGCAGGGCAAAGTAACCGAATACGACAGTGGGAACCCCCGCCAAAATTTCCAATGCTGGTTTGAGCCAGCGGCGCATTCTCGCGGGAGCGTATTCGCTCAAGCAGATGGCGGCTAATAAGCCTATCGGTAAGGCAACGGCGATCGCGATCGCCGAAGTTAGTAAAGTAGCGCTAATCAGTACCATAATGCCAAATTGCTTATTGGCAAACAATGGTGTCCAAGCGCGATCGGTGAGAAATCGCCAAATTGGTACTTCGCTGAAAAACGATACAGTCTCAAAAATTAGCGTTAAGACAATGCCGATTGTGGTGGCGACTGAGACAAAAGCAAATGTGGCAAATATGCCTTTCACTAATGCTTCTACTCGTTTACTTGCTGCCCGCTTTGGTCGCCATAGGCTCGACCCTTCAGGCGTTGACGTGGCAGACATACAGGAAATACCTCATTATCAGTTATCAGTGACCAGTGACCAGTGACCAGTTATCAAGGAGAAGGAGACAGGAGACAGGATGCGATTAATTGCGAATTGCGAATTTTCCCTATCACCCATGTCTCGATTTATTGGCAAATTGCGATCGCGGTTATTATTTCTCTTGTTTGAGTAGGTCTGCAAGGGTAACACCTGTCTGCGACCCTTTGCCCTCAAAAATCGAGCCTACCTTACCTTCTTTAAAGCGTGCTTGTACTTGACTGACTAAATCGTTTGGTAGCGGTACGTATCCGACTTCTGACACCAGTTCTTGATTTTCTGGTGCGAAGTGGAAATTAACAAATGCTTGGACTTCAGGACGGGTTGCCGCAGATTTTTTCACGTAAATGAATTCTGGGCGAGATAGCGGCTGATAAGTCCCGTTACCTATTGTTTCTGCACTTGGCTGAATGCAACCTTTGCCATTGTCAATACTCACCAGTGCCAACTTGTCTTTGTTATTTTCGTAGTAAGCATAACCAAAGAAGCCAAGCCCACCAGGGTCAGCACTCACACCTTGTACTAAGGTATTGTCATCCTCAGATGCAGTGTAGTCTCCTCGGCTTTCACCTTCTTTGCCGACAACAGCGTTAGTAAAGAAATCGTAAGTACCGGAATCAGTTCCAGGACCATAAAGCCCTAGTTTTTGGTTGGGGAACTCAGGGCGAATTTGATTCCAAGTTGTGACTTTACCTTGAGCTGCTGGTTCCCACATTTTTTTGAGTTCAGCGATCGTCAAGCATTGGGCAAACTTGTTTTGCGGGTTTACTACGACCGATATACCATCGTAGGCTACTGGTAACTCAATATATTCAACGTTACCTTTTTTACACAGTTCTACTTCTTCTGCTTTAATCGGACGGGAAGCATTGGAAATATCTGTTTCGTTGTTGCAGAATTTCTTGAATCCGCCACCAGTACCAGACTGAGCTACCGTGACTTGGACACCAGGATTTGCTTTTTGAAATTCCTCTGCCATTGCTTCGGAAATGGGAAACACGGTGCTGGAGCCGTCTACCTTGACTGTCCCAGATAAATTAGAGCCAGTGGTAGTATTTGCTGCTGGACTTGCACCTTCTCCTTGAGGAGAGGCAGGTGCGTTACTTGCAGTCTGGTTACCACTGCCACAAGCAGTTACTCCCAAGACTAAAACCACAGCCGAAGCAAGGGATGCTACACGAATATTGCGAGAAAGCATACTATTTGTTATTTCTGGAATCTTTGCACGGATACTCCTGGAGGAGTATAGAGCTTTTACTATAGATATGTTATTACTTGGCAGTTAAGTGAAGGTTAATGGTAACTATAAATATTCCTTTAGGTAGATTATCACCTTTTGCTAGTGCTGAGATGCCAGGTTTGTATCCGAGTTTGTCACTTCCAGATTTGTATCAAATATCGCCATTATCATAGCATCGATCGCACCTTGGAACTGCGGAGCGCTGCAACACAAGGGAAAAGATAATTTAGATGACAGCTTAATAGAACTTTGAGTTCCACCAATCGCCTAGATGGACGTGATAATATAGCCAGTGCAACGCCAGAAGAATTGCGGTCGCGCTGCATTCAGACAAAAGCGTCAACTAAATCTCTATTATTGGCTTTTATCGCTAGTGGCTGTTCCTAACCAATTTCTTTGGTCCTTGATTGGTTTGCTTCTTACTATTGGTGGCACTTTTGTAGAAGCACATATAACTAGTGCGCCGGTAAGTTGGCACGAGCGCGGGATACAGACAATCTCTCTAGGTGTCACCTGTCAAATTGGTGCTGTCCTACTCGTAGGTTGTTTGGGTGGCAAAAGTGCGGCAGCATTATCCCAAATTGCTTATTTATTGCTCGGCTTGGTTTGGTTGCCAATATTTGCTCAAGGTGGCGGTTTTGGCTACTGGCGAGAACTGAATTTTGGATACGTATTGGGTTTTATTCCTGGGGCTTGGGTCTGTGGCTTACTGGCGTTTCGGCAAGATGCAATGAAACTAGAGAGTCTTGCTGGTAGCTGTCTAGGTGGCTTGCTGATAATTCACCTCTGCGGTTTAGCATATTTGTTGCCTAGCCAAATTTTCCACTGGGCAAGCACGCAAGCTCAATCTATAATTCAACCTATACTTCAGTATTCTTGGTATCCTCTCCCAGGACAACTAGCTGTAGTCTGTGCTGTCTCTATTATCGCTTATGCCTGGAGACTGATAATGTTTTATTAATCATTTGTCAGTGACTAGTGACTGGTGACTAGTGGATAGATTGGAACAAGAATCTAGCCACCAACCTCTAGCCACTAGTCACTCATCATTTACCAATGACCAAATTATGAAAAATCGCCGTTTCTGGATGGCAGCGATCGCCAGTTTTATCTTAGACCAGTTAACTAAGTTCTGGGTGGTACAAAGTTTTGACTTGGGTGAAACTTACCCAATTTGGTCTAATGTGTTTCATTTCACTTATGTGACAAACACTGGTGCTGCCTTCAGTTTGTTTGCTGGCGAAGTGGGTTGGTTACGCTGGCTATCTCTGATAGTGAGTTTGCTGTTAATTGCGTGGGCTTATTTTGGTCCGCCAATGAAACCTCTGGAACAATGGGGCTATGGTTTCATTTTGGGAGGAGCGTTAGGCAACGGGATCGATCGCTTTTTTGCGGGTTACGTGGTAGATTTCTTAGATTTTCGGCTAATTGGATTTCCTGTTTTTAACCTGGCAGATGTGTCGATCAATTTAGGCATTGTTTGCATCCTAATTGCAAGTTTGCCAAAAGTCTCTACTCTTAAGAGATTGCGATAAAAAAATGTAGAGACGTTATACGTATAACGTCTCTACATACCAAATATCAAATCATTAAAATTTCTAACGAATGCCTGCTTTTACCAACTCAAACTAGGGAGTTGTAGGAGCTGGCTCAGTTCCAGGTGTAGTAGGTGAAGAACCATCGGGAGCTGGGGCAGTACCAGGATCGGTGGGCATAGTGCCATCGGGAGCTGGGGCAGTACCAGGATCGGTGGGCATAGTGCCGTCTGGAACTGGGGCAGTACCAGGATCGGTGGGCATAGTGCCATCGGGAACTGGGGCAGTACCAGGATCGGTGGGCATAGTGCCGTCTGGAGCTGGGGCAGTACCAGGATCGGTGGGCATAGTGCCGTCTGGAGCTGGGGCAGTCTCGGGAGTAGTAGCATCGGGAGCTGGCGCAGCCTCGGGAGTAGTAGCATCGGGAGCTGCTTCAGTACCAGTAGGCGCACCACCAGTTAAAGGCTGACCACCAGGACAACGAGAATTCAACGGAAACTTTTCGCAGAGGATTTTCTTCCCTTCTTCCGAAAGCTTAATCTCTGGGGGTTCTTTAGCGGCTTCTTGAGCAAATGCGGCGTGGCTCGATAGAGTTAGTGCAAATGCCGCACCTAATAGTGATAAAAACTTGATCTTCATCCCACTCACACCTCAGATTAAATATTTCTGATTAAGTCAAAAACAAATTTCGTTAAATGCTACCATATTTCCTATGAAAAGTCAAGATATATAATAAATTTTCAAAGGAAACCGACTCAATCAAAACTTGTTTGCCAAGCAGATATACATATTTAGAAGCACTATAAATGCGTTAGAGTAAGTCTGCGTAGAAAGTCAGAGATTTTTTACCTGCTAAGTAGAATGGTAGCAGAAGCGATCGCGATCGTAATCCGTAGCAGTCGTTGTGTTATTGAGAAAGATCGAAGACAGCAAGTAACGAGCAGTCACTAGCGATCGCCGCTCGCAATTGAACTACCAGCTACAATTCACCAGAGACTTGCTCGCGCTCGACGATCGATGACAATCGCTAGATTTGGCATAATAGATAGAATTTCTGCCAACGCTAAAAAAATTAATTCCTGCTGCCTGAGTAGAACATGACCCCTCCCCAGCCACCGCGAAAACCGCAAACATTGCTCAGTCGAGCAACTCAGGTAGTCAAAACGCTTCAAGCTAAAGTGCAGATGCCAGGGCTTGCCCTAAAGCCAAACGCCAGAGTTGCCGAATTGTGGATACAGGATGCGGGGACAGACAAAGCAGAGACTTACCCTCTACTAGGCGATCGCTATTTGATCGGACGCAGTGCTAAATCTTGCGATATTGTCGTTCGCAACCCTGTTGTCAGCCAAATTCATCTGTCGTTAGCTAGAGATACTAGCAAGAGGCGATCGCCCTTCGTCCTGCGGGATGAAAATTCTACGAATGGCATTTACTGGGGTAAGCGCCGCGTTGCCGCGATCGAACTTCATCACGGCGACGTTTTCACTCTCGGTCCTCCAGAACTTGCCGCTGCCGTGCGGATGAAATTTCATAATCCTCCACCTCAGTACGTCCGCACGCTGCAATGGGTGGCAGGTGGGATTGGTGGCGTGACAGCATTGCTGGCGATCGTTGTAGGGTACGAGTGGACGAAGTTTTCTGTCACTCCTTTACCTGCTGCAACTGGGGGTCCGACGATCGTTTTTGCCCGTGATGGAGAAACGATGCTGCGTCAACCTCGCAGTACGGCACATACAGATTTGAAAAGCTTGCAGGACTTTTCGACTTATCTGCCCAAAGCTATCATCGCTTCAGAAGACAGCCGCTATTACTGGCATTTTGGCGTTGATCCCATCGGAATTTTACGCGCCACGGTCGTCAATGTCGGTAGTCGAGAATTCGAGCAAGGGGCAAGTACTGTCACCCAACAGGTATCGCGGAGTATATTTCGCAGTTACGTAGGCGCAGAGGACTCGTTAGGACGGAAGTTGCGCGAGGCAGTGGTGGCGCTGAAGCTGGAAACGTTTTATAGCAAAGATTTTATTCTACTCATGTATCTCAACCGCGTCTTTCTGGGAGCGGATACATACGGCTTTGAAGATGCAGCGCGATTCTATTTTGATAAATCAGCCAAGGAACTCAATCTTTCGGAAGCTGCGACTTTAGTGGGAATTTTACCCTCTCCCAACGGATTTAATTTTTGCGGTGACGTGCGCAGCAACCAAAAAGCAATTGAATACCGCAACCGCGTTATTAGTCGGATGTTGGCGCAAGGAATGGTGACGACAGAAGAAGCAAATCGGGCGCGGCGATCGCAAATTGAAGTGAGTTCTCGCGTCTGTGAAGCCCAAGCCAATACAATTGCGCCATACTTTTACAATGCCATCTTTCAAGAACTGCAAGCAATTTTGGGCAAAGAGTTAGCAGCAGAAGGCAATTATATCGTCGAAACCCAGCTCGATCCAGATATGCAAGCCAAAGCAGAAGAAGCTTTACGCAACTCGGTACGGCAAGCTGGAGCAAGTATCGGCTATTCCCAAGGGGCAGTGGTCACTCTCGATGCTGGTACTGGTGCAGTCCTGGCGATGGTAGGAGGCACTGATTACAAAACCAGTCAGTTCAACCGAGTGACTCAAGCTCAGCGCCAACCCGGTTCGGCTTTTAAACTGTTTACCTATGCTGCGGCGATCGAAAAAGGAATCTCCCCCAGTAAATATTATTCTTGTGCGCCTGTATCTTGGCAAGGACAGCGATTTCGCGGCTGCGTTCGCGGTAGTGACGAGCTAGATGTCGCGACGGGGTTAGCCCTATCGGAAAACCCGATTGCCCTGCGAGTTGCTCAAGATGTCGGACTAGATAGCATCATGCGCGTGGCGCAAAGATTGGGAATTCAGTCACCTTTGCAACCAGTACCAGGATTAGTATTGGGGCAAAGCGAAACCAATTTACTTGAAATGACGGGAGCGTATGGAGCGATCGCGAATGATGGCGTGTGGAACCGTCCCCATCTAATTATGAGGATATTAGATAGTAGCGACTGCGGCGATCGCCAAGACTTGAAAACCTGTCGCGAGATTTACGCTTACAATCGCACCCAAACCACAAATCGGCGGATACTTAGCCCAGGAGTAGCCCAGACGGTAACTTCCATGCTACGCGGAGTCGTAGAACGCGGCACTGGTACGGCAGCAAATATCGGAATAGGAGAGGAGGCTGGGAAAACAGGTACGAGTGGTTTAGCAGCCAGAAATCAAAACTTTGACCTTTGGTTTATTGGGTTTCTGACCAGAGAAAAACTCGTTACGGGGGTATGGCTGGGTAACGATAATAATGCGCCTGTGTCTGGTTATGGCGTGCAGGCGGCGCGTTTGTGGGGCAGTTATATGCGAGAAGTGGTGCAGTAATAACGTTCTTGAGGGCGCACATCTGGGGCGGACAGCAATAGAGGCGCACGGCTGTGCGCTCCTACGAATATATTTCTCGGTCAAAAATCTAACTTTCAGCTCTCATGCAGTAGCTAAATAACTGAGAGAATTGTGCTGTAGAACACAAAAAAGGCTGATTAGCCCGATAAGTATGAATCGTCGGCTAAAACTAGAGCGATCGCTTGCTAAGTCCCTGCAAGAATACCTCAGAGGCATTACTGGGGGGTTATTGTTTAGCTTACCCCTGTTGTACACGATGGAAGTTTGGTGGGCTGGCTTTATCGTCCATCCCGTACGCTTGTTAATTTACGTGCTGGCTACTTTTACGCTGCTCTTGGCATACAACCGCTATGCAGGTTTGCGCAGATCTGCTGGTGCGTTAGAAGTCGCGATCGATTCCGTGGAGGAAATGGGTATAGGATTGGTTGTTGCTGCCGTCATGCTGTGGCTGTTAGGACAAATTAATACCGATATGAATCTGACAGAGATCGGTGGGAAAATCGTTGTAGAAGCTATGACTGTTGCTATTGGTGTATCTATCGGTACTGCCCAATTAGGAGGAGGAGGCAAGCAAGAAAGCGATACGGGAATGAAAGGAGAAGATTCCCAACCTAGTTCTAGTCCCGTACCCTTTTTGGCAGATGGTGAAGGCGATTTTGGCGGACAAATTGCGATCGCCTTGTGTGGAGCAGTATTATTTGCTGCCAATCTCGCTCCTACAGAAGAAATTATTGTTATTGCAATTGAGGTTTCTACAGCACGACTGCTAGGACTTGCCTTACTCTCAATCTTATTTGCCGTGCTAATTCTGTTTTATAGTGACTTTACTGGTTCCCAGCGCTTCAGCCAGATCAGGGGAATTAAAAATATTTTATTTGGTGCGGTTATTACTTACGCGATCGCTCTATTTGCAGCTGCGGCTATCCTCTGGTTTTTCGGACGCTTTGACGATACAACTGTCTTCATTTGTCTAGCTCAAACCGTTGTTTTAGGAGTCGCTTCTACTTTGGGGGCTTCTGCTGGGAGGCTATTATTGCAATGAAAAAACTAGAAAAAAATTGGTTAGAGTGGATTGTTTTTGGTATTAGTCTCATTCTCGTATTATTTACGCTGGGTTACATAGTTTATGACGGTGCAACTTTAGGTGAAACTCCACCAAATATCGAACTACAACTCGGTCAACCTCAACCGCAAAGCGATCGCTTTATCGTTCCTGTCACTGCCACAAATCGCGGCGATGAAACAGCAGAAACCGTACAAATCGAAGTGACGCTAAACAGCGATGGTAGAGAAGAAGAAACTGCCGAATTTGAAATTGCTTTCCTTCCTCGCCATTCAACTCGTCGAGGCTGGGTAACATTTCAAACCGATCCTCGCACCGTAGCACAAATTGAAGCACGGGTACTGGGATTTGAAAAACCATGAGTAGAATTCGGAATTCGGAATTCGGAATTCGGAATTCGGAACTAACTGTTCCCCGTTTCCTATTTTCTGATAACTGACTTTGGAACCTTATGATTCTTCCGTAAGTCTTGTTATTTAACAGGTTTAGCAATATATAGCGGAGAGGAATAAGTATATGCTTACTTTTAAACCCTGGCAGACAGGGACGGCTTTTCTTATGGCTTTAACTATTGGTACTAGCGCTACTCTACCAATGGTAATGACAGCTCCAGCAACGGCTCAGGTGTTTCCATCGTCGCCTGGAAGTAGTAGGATTAGCGATCGCACGACTATTCGGGCTGGGGCAAGAATTCCCGTGCGCTATGATGAAGCCGAAAAGATCGTTATCAGTCCGAAAGAGAGGATGCGCTTAACTCTTACGGTAGCTGCCAACATTACTAACCGCAACGGCACAGTATTAGTTCCTGCCGGAAGTCTAATTGAAGGCGAACTCGTTCCTGCTGATGGTGGTTCTCAATTTATTGCCAGAAATCTAATTATTGATGATGGCAGACGGCAATCAATTGATGCTTCCTCTGATGTGATTGAAACTACCCAGTTGCGTAGGGGAGTAAGTACGGGATCGATTCTCAAAGGTGCAGTCGTGGGAGCTGCCGCTGGCGCAGCTTTAGGTGGACTGACAGGCAATCGCCGTATTTCTACCGGAGAGGTATTAATCGGTACGGGAGTCGGTGCTGCGGGTGGAGCAGTGCTAGGACGTAAAAAAGCTGATTTAGTTGTCATTAACCCTGACACCGACTTAGATCTGATTTTAGATTCTAGTTTGACAGTCGATCGCTATTAAGACAAGAATTGTAGAGAGGTTTTATGAAACGTCTCTACAATAATAATTATTGTGGAGAAATCTGAATTGGCGAAGAAGATTCTTGCTGCTGTTGTTCTTGACGTTCCTCAATTGTGGCTTGAATTTTAGGATTAGCTAATAGTTTTTTCGTGTCAGCTAACAAGCGATCGCCCCACAAATTCTGTCTGAGAAATTCTAAGTCACCGTAACGACTGTCAATTTTGAGGGCTGCTGTTCCTAATTGCAATCCTCTTGTTTGTTCGCCTTGACTATATAAAGCGACTGCCATCGCGAGTTGGGGTTCGGCGGCTTGCTTGTCAACGGCTAAAGCTGCTTGCCATTGCTCCATTGCCTCGTCTATATTGCCTTGTTCGTATTGAATTAGTCCAATATTATTGATGGCGGGCCAAAACTTTTTATCTAAGGCGATCGCTTTGTCATATTGAGCGATCGCATCTGGTAATTGCCCGACTTTGTAATAAGAATTACCTAAATCAAATAATGCTTCTTTATCGTTTGGTTTAATTTTTAAACCAGCTTGCAAACTATCGATCGCTGCTTTGTAATTGCCTTTTTGAAAGTGTGCCGAACCCATTGCAAACAACACGGAAGGGTTTTGGGGGGCTAACGCCTGCGCTTTATTCAGAGCTGCGATCGACTCGTTATATTTGTTTGTCTGTAAGTACAAACCCCCTAAGAGAAACCAAGCCATATAGTTTTTAGGAGCTAACTGAGTCGCCAGTCGCGCCCTCGGTACAGCCATTTCAAACTGTTGAAACTGCGCTAACTGAGCAGCCTCCTGCGCCAAACTCAATCCCTGTCGCTCCAACTGAGCTGAATCGAGTTGTAGCGTATGTGGAACGAGTGCCTGCCCCAGTGCAGGGGGAGCTACACTCCCTAAACCCAAAATCACCAGTAAAGACAGCCAGGATTTACGACTTGGCACGGTACACGCCTCAATTATCTTGCAACATAACCTTCAGCTAGCTTAAACCATACTAGCGACGAGTGAGTAGTGAGTGGCTGGTGACTAGTGACTAGTAAATAGGGCGTGGGATGTGGAGATTTTAAATTTCTCCCTCTGCTCCCTACTCCCTGCTCCCTGCTCTCTGCTCCCTACTCCCTGCTCCCTGCTCTCTGCTCCCTGCTCCCTAGTCTCCTTTGTCTCCTACAAAAGAGCGGATAACCCTAATTTCCGTGGGGAGCGATCGCCCTTTTGCTAGAGATGACTACACGGTAGCAGTCGTTACGATAATAAGTGTACGAAACATTTTAGTTATTGATGCTTCTTTATTACTGGGAACAATATCAGCAAGATCGTGCGGCAAATGCGCAGGTGTATAAATGATTTATGAATTGCACCTAATAAATTTTACTCGCTTGTTCCCTTATCCCTCACTCCTTATCCCTCGCTCCTAATATGACCGCTACCCAGCCTATAGAACTTCCCCTGATTGGTAAAATTAAGCATCCAGCGCGTTGGTTAGTTGGGCTAGTGGCTGCTGGTGTCGTAGTGGCTGGTTCTGCAACTTACGTCATCGTCGATCGATCGACACCTAAGATCGACTTGGCTAAGTTAACCGTACCAGTTGAAGCTAAAGACTTAACGCTGCGGATTAATGCTAGTGGCAAAGTCGTACCGATCCAAAGCGTCAACGTCAGCCCTAAAGTGGCAGGAGTGCTAAAGAATTTATTGGTAGAACAAGGCGATCGCGTCCAAGCCGGACAGATTATTGCCAAAATGGATGATGCTGACTTGCAAGCGCAACTGATCCAAGTACGTGCCAAACTCGCTCAAGCCCAAGCTGAATTAGCGCAAGCCCGTGCGGGAAATCGCATACAAGAAATCGATCGCGCTCAAGCTCAGGTAGATGCAGCCCAAGCTAGAGCAAACTTCGCACGGGAAAAGCTAGAG